>JBBQOT010000435.1:0-3636 GCA_038331165.1 Acetobacterales bacterium | reverse complement strand
AGCGGGCCGAGCCCGCAGGGAGCCAAGACCAGGGGGCCGAGCCCCCTGGACCCTCATCCCACAAGTGACGGGGGCCTGGGGGCGACGCCCCCAGCGGGTAGAGGGCAGCGCCCTCACCTTACTTGCCAGCATCGTAGGGCTCCGCTACGGCGAGGGCATGAGCAACAGCACAGACGACCTCGGCGCGGCGATCGACCGGCTGTCGCGCGCGCGGGTGCTGGTGGTGGGTGATGCCATGCTGGACCGCTACATCTTCGGCCGCGTGCAGCGGCTGTCGCCGGAGGCGCCGGTGCCGGTGCTAACCATGGCCAGCGAGCACGACGAGCCGGGCGGCGCGGGCAACGTGGTGCACAACCTATGCGCGCTGGGGGCGGCCGCCGCCTTCGTGTCGGTAGTCGGCGACGATGCCGCCGGCGCGGAACTCACCGGGCTGATCGGCGGGCAGAAGGGGGTAGAGCCCTGGCTGCTGGTGCAGGGCGGGCGGGTGACCACGGTCAAAACCCGCTACGTGGCCGAGGGCAGCCGTCACGGTGGCCAGCAGCTGCTGCGCACCGACCGCGAGGACACACGGCCGATCCACCCCAAGCTGTCGGAGCGACTGGTGCGTATCGCGCGCGACGCGATGGCGGCGACCTCGGTGGTGGTGCTGTCCGATTACCGCAAGGGCGTGCTGGCCGGCGACGTGCCGGGGCAACTGATCGCCATCGCCCATGCCGCCGGGCGGCGCGTGGTGGTGGACATGCGCGCCGGCGACTTCGCCCGCTATGCCGGGGCCGACGTGCTGGTGGCGCATCGCGGCGACCTCAGCGCCGACGCTGATGACGCCCCAGCGGGCGGCCCGGGGGACGACGACGCGATCGCGGCGATGGCACAGGCGGTGCGCGCGTCGCACGGCATCGGCGCCGTGCTGGTCAAGCGCGGCGAGGAAGGGCTGAGCCTGGTCGACGCCGAAGGGGCGGCGCATTTCCGCCTGGACCCGGCCGCGCTGGTGGACCTTTCGGGCGCCGGCGACGCGGCGGTGGCAACCATGGCCGCCGGCATCGCCGCCGGGCTGGCGGTGCGGCTGGCGGCAATGTTGGCCAACGCGGCGGCCGGGGTAGTGGGCGCACGGCCGGGAACCTGCGTGGTGACGGGCGCGGATCTGCGGGCAGCGGTGGCCCGATAGAGGAAGGAGGGCCACCCCACCGGGGCTTGCAGCCAGGCCAGCCCGGACCGACACTCCTGCCCATTGAGGGAGCAGGACCGCATGGCCACTAACTGGAAAGACCAGACAGCGCTCGTCACCGGCGGGGCCCGCGGCATCGGCCGCGCCGCGGTGCGGCGGCTCGCCGCCCAAGGCTGCGCGGTGGCGATCAACTACACCAGCCGCCCCGACGCTGCCGAGGAACTCGCCCAGGAAGTGACCGCCGCCGGCGCGCGGGCCATCACCGTCCAGGCCGACGTCGCCGACGCCCATGCGGTCGATGCCATGGTCGCCCGCGCCGAGGCCGAGCTGGGCCCGCTCACCATCCTGGTCAACAACGCCGGCATCGCCTGGCCCGCCACCCTGGAAAGCTGGGAGCCCACCGGGTTTGCCCGGCTGCGCGCGGTCAATGTCGACGGCGTGATCCACTGCATCCGCGCCGCCATGGCCGGCATGAAGGCGCGCGGCTACGGCCGTATCGTCAACATCTCCTCGGTCGCCTCGTTCGCCAACACCGGTTTCGTCGGCAACCATTTCTACGCCTCCACCAAGGCCGAGGTGAACCTGCTGACCCGCCGCTTCGCCTATGAGCTGGGCAAGGACGGCATCACCGTGAACGCTGTCGCCCCCGGCCTCACCCGCTCCGACATGACCCAGGGCGGCCGCTCGCCCGAGGAATGGCAGGCGCTGCAAGCCAGTTTCGCCAAGTTCACCATTCTCGCCCGTGCCGGCGAGCCGGAGGAAATCGCTGCCGCCATCGCCTTCCTCGCCGCGCCCGAGGCCAGCTTCATCACCGCCCAGGTCCTCACCGCCGACGGCGGCCGCACCGACTATATCGGGCACGGATAACGCTTTGTTCCCTGCCAACAATAGAACTCCATCACAGCGCGCCAAACGTGCCCATGAACGCACCACCCCAAATGGAAAAAGTTTTTTTGCTTCTTTTTGTCCACAAAAAGAAGACTTCCTACCCTTTCCTTCAACCCTAACACCCCGCCACCGCAAGCCCAGCCGACGAGGACCGCCGATGACCCAACTCTGGCAGCAAGACGCCACCGACCTTGCCCACCTGATCCGCACCGGCCAGGTCTCCGCCACCGAGGCCACCCGCGCTGTTCTCACCCGCATCGACGCCGTCAATCCAAGCCTCAACGCCATCGTCCGCCGGCTCGACGACGAGGCGCTGGCCGCCGCCGCCGAGGCCGATGCCGCCCAGCGCCGCGGCGACGCGCTCGGCCCGCTGCACGGCGTGCCGGTCACCACCAAGGTCAACACCGACCAGAAGGGCCACCCCACCGACAACGGCGTGGAGGCCTTCCGCGACAACAGCGCCACCGAAGACGCGCCCCTGGTGAAGAACCTGCGCCGCGCCGGCGCCATCATCGTGGGGCGCACCAACACCCCGGCCTTCTCGATGCGCCTGTTCACCGAGAACGCGCTGCACGGCAACACCATCAACCCGCGCGACGCCACGCGCACCGCCGGCGGCTCCTCCGGCGGCGCCGGCTCGGCCACCGCCGCGGGTTTCGGCCCCATCCACCACGGCAACGACATCGCCGGCTCGGTCCGCTACCCTGCCTATTGCAACGGCGTCGTCGGCCTGCGCCCCACCCCCGGCCGCATTCCGTCGAACAACCCGTCGGCCCCCGGTGGGCGCGCCATCGGCGGCCAGCTCATGGCCGTCCAGGGCCCGCTCACCCGTTCCGTGCGCGACGCCCGCCTCGCCCTGGCCGCCCTAGCCGGCGCCGATCGCACCGACCCGCGCTGGGTCGACGCGCCGCTGGAAGGCCCGCCCGCCGCGCGCCCGATCCGCGTCGCCCTGATGGCCGAGCCCGACGGCGTGCCTACCCACCCCGCCCTGTCCGCCGCCACCCGCCGCGCCGGCGAATACCTCGCCCGTGCCGGCTATGCCGTGGAGGAAGCCAGCCCGCCCGATTTCCACGAAGCCGCCATGCTGTGGAACCGCATCGCCGGCACCGACGTGCTGCCGGCGCTGGCCCCCAACATCGCCAAGTACGCCGACGATGCCGCCCGCCGCTCGTTCGCCGGCTGGCAATCCGTCGCCCCCGCGCTCGACCTCGCCGGATATATCCAGGCCCTGGCCGACCGCGACTGGCTGATCCGCCGCTGGCTCACCTTCCTTGCCACCTACCCGATCATCCTGATGCCGTCCTCCTGCGACCTGCCTCATCTGGTTGCCGCCGACGACAGCATCGCCGGCAAGGCCCATGTCATGGCCACCAACCCGCAACAAATCGCCATCCCATTGCTCGGCCTGCCCGCGTTGCAAGTGCCGGTCGGCTATCTGGGAAGAATCCGCCCCGGCATCCAACTCGTCGCCGCCCGCTACCGCGAAGACCTGATCCTGGCCGCCGGCGAAGTGATCGAGGCGTGCGAAGGCCCCACCCTGCCAGTTGACCCCGCCTGACCAGCATGCGCCACGACGTCGCCTA
>JBBQOT010000434.1:0-3637 GCA_038331165.1 Acetobacterales bacterium | reverse complement strand
GATCCCAGTGCAGCGCCTTAAACGGATCGCCCCGGCGGCGCCGGAACACGAACAGCGCACTGCCACACGGGTCGATCTGGAGCACCGTCTGAGCCAGGAATGCCAGCCCATCAAAGCCCTTCCGCTTGCCGGTGAACCTGCAACCCTGCTCGCCGGCCGCAGCATCTGCTTGCGCCTTGTATAGAGCAGGCCAGTCCCGATCCCGTGCCGGTTCGCCACCGCCCCAGGCGCCAACGTCTCCCGCACAATCGCCAGCTTGTCCCCGGCACGCCACCATCGACGCCGCTCTGACCGGGCCCGAACCTCGATATGATCTGGAAGAGCGCCCCTACGAGCCTCGTATGACGCCTCGCCCGTTATCATCACCCGCAGTACCAACCTAAACCATCATCAATCTGCTCAACCCGCGGGAGGGCCGGAAGGTGGGGCTCGGCTGCCGCTTGCCACCTGCCTGTGGCACCAATTTGCCGAGACCGCCTTCTACGTAACCGACATCGAGATCACCGCCACGCGCGCCGCCACAGGCATCCGCGCGCACTGGGGCATCGAGACCACCTCACACCACATCCGCGATGTGACCATGGAAGAGGACCGATCACGCATCCGATCCAACCCGGGGATATTCGCTCGCATGCGCAGCTTCGCTCGCAACATCCTCATGGCAAACCGCTCCGAAACTCTCCGGCAAGACCGATGCCGCATCACCCTCGGAGGACGTCAACCACCCTCCAAATTGCTCACAATCCGACAACGTTGAACAAACGGAAGTCTTCCCGAGTCACTGGTGGCCGCACGAATTCCAATTGCTGGAGCGCTTTCGCGAGGCGGTGGAGTATAGCCCAGGTGTGGCACTATTTCCTGAACTCCACCCTGTTCGCCATGGTGCACGTTGTCGTCACTGTGTTCTTGGGCGCGCTGATCGGCTTCGGCTCCGCCAAAAGACCGTTTCCCAGGCCGCACCTTCCTGTTCTTCTTCGTGATCTGCACCTTGATGATCCCGCTCCAGAACCTGGTGGCCCGCTGTTCATCTGGATCAAGGCGCTCAGCTGGGAGAACTCCTATGCCGGCCTGATCATCCCTGGCGCGATGACCGCTTTTGGCGTGTTCATGATGCGCCAGTTCGCCTCCGATTTGCCCGACGAGTTGCCGGAGGCCGGGCGGGCCGACGGCGCGGACGAGTTCCACATGTTCCTGCGCATCGTGCTGCCGGTGCTGCTGCCGACAATGGCCAGCGTGGCGATAATCGTATTCATCTGGTCGTGGAGCGCGTTCCTGTGGCGCTGGCGATCATCCAGGACCGCGCGCTGACCGTGGAGCGGTCGGGCTGACCGATTATACCAACCCTCGGTAAGGGTGACACTCAGTCAGGCAAGTCGGGGCTTCGCCCCGAACCCCACCAGGTCCCGAGCGTGCCTTCGCGCGACGGGCCGAGCCCCTGGACCTCATCTTATTGAAATAAAATGGGTTTCCAAAGGCCGTCGGCCTTTGGCGGGTCCAAGGCAGAGCCCTGGCCTTGCCTTATGCGTAGGTCATTGATTAGGCGGATTGGTATTACAGCCAGCCCTATCAGCGAGCGCCGATGTGGGTGCGGCGATGGCGGCACCGACGGTGACCACTATTCCGATCGTATTGCTGTTCATCTTCTTCCAGCGCTATTTCATCAAAGGCCTGACGGCGGCGGTGGTGAAGGGGTGAGATGCGCGTTCTGGTGACTGGAAGCGGCGGGCTGATCGGGGCTGCCGTGCTGCTGCGGCTACGGGCGGAGGGTGCGGAGGTGGTTCCGTTCGACATCGGCGCGGGGCAGGACATCCTCGATGCCGCCGCGGTGCTCGCGGCAGCCCGCGGCTGCGACGCGATCGTCAACGCTGCTGGGGGCGGACGCGCGGCGGAAGACGACGGCACGCGCTATATCACCCAGAACGTCACCGGCAACTGGAACGTGCTGGCTGCGGCGCGGGCCGTCGGTGCGAAGCGGGTTGTGACCTTCAGTTCGGTGAACGCATTCGGTGTGTTCCGCGGCGAGGCCAAGCCCGCCTATCTGCCGATCGACGACGACCATCCACTGTGCCCGCCCACCGCCTATGGCATGGCCAAGCGCCTGGTAGAGGAATTGTGCCGCTGCTTCAGCGCCACCAGTGACGTCGCCACCGTGGTGTTCCGCCCACCCGCCGTGCTAGGGCCCGAGCGGCACGCCAAGTTCCGGGCCCTGCGCGACGCCGATCCCACTGCCGAGTGGACTCCGTTCTGGGAATACGGCGCCTGGATCGACACGCGCGATGTCGCCTGGGCCGTGCTTGCCGCCCTGCGCGCCGGCCATGTCCACCACCTCGCTGCGATGATCTGCGCCGACGACACCTCCTCCCCGATGCCGGTGCGCGACCTTGCCCGACGGCTTCTGCCTGATGTGCCCTGGCGCGGGCCAGAGCCGGCTGATCCCAGCTGTGTGCTGGTGCGCTGCGACCGCGCGCGAAACGCGCTCGGCTGGGCACCGCGTCACCGATGGGAGGAGGGCGGGCTGTGATGCGGCTGTTCGTCGGCACCTATTCCGATAAGATCCATACGCTGCATTTCGATCCCGTCAGCTTGCGGTTGGAACATGGCACCCCCACCCCGGGTCCGGGCAACCCGTCCTGGCTGGAATTCCACCCATCGCTGCGCGTGCTCTATGCCGCCAACGAGATGCGCGACGGCAGCGTCACCGCCTACGCCATCGCCCCTGACGGCCTGGCCGCCCGCGCCACGCAGCCGACGCACGGCGCCGATCCATGTCATCTCGGCATCATCGGCGGGCTGCTGGTCGCCGCCAACTACACATCCGGCCATGTCACGGTGTTCCCGCTCGACGCGCAGGGCATGCCCGGCCCAGCCAGCCAGGTAATCGCCCATCGCGGCGCCAGCCTGCACCAAACGCGCCAGGCCAGCGCCCACCCGCACCATGTTGGCGTGCATGCCGGCCGCCTGCTGATTAGCGACCTCGGCCTCGACGCGCTGGTGGCGTATCGCGTTTCGAATGGGGTGCTGGTCGCCGACGGCCCGGCCATCGGCACGCCGCTCGGCGGCGGCCCACGCCGCTTCGGCGTACATCCCGCGCTTCCGATTGCCTACGTGTTGAACGAGTTGCACGCCACGATTACCCGCTATAGCACCGGCTCCCCGGGCGGCTGGCTTGCCTGCGAGACCGTTCCCGTCTTGCCCTGCGGATACACCGGCGGGCGCAGCGGCGCGGAACTGGCCATCGCTGCCTCAGGCCGTTTCCTCTACGCCTCCAACCGTGGCCACGACAGCATCGCGGTCTTCGCCCTCGACGGCGACGGGGTGCCGCATCTGCACGGCCATGTTCCCAGCGGCGGCGCCGGCCCGCGCCATATCGAGATCAGCCCCTGCGGCAACTTTCTCGCCGCCGCCAACCAGCACACTGACCGCGTGACGATGTTTCTCATCGATACCACGACCGGCCAACCGCACCAGATCGCCGGGGCGTCGGTCCAAAAGCCCGTTTGCGTCCGCTTCGTCGCCGAATACCAAGCGGCCTTTTGATTGACCGATATAGAAAGACAAGGGCCGGGGGTTGCCCATGTGCCACCCAACGCCGAAGGCCGTTGGAAACCCGGGATATAATATGAGGTGCAGGGGCTCG
>JBBQOT010000433.1:0-3637 GCA_038331165.1 Acetobacterales bacterium | reverse complement strand
ATCATCCTGGTGGTGGCGATGCTGATCGCGCCGGGTGCCATTGGCTTTGTCGCCACCAAGCGGTTCGACGCGATGATGGTGGTGGCCGCCGGTGTCTCGGTGGGGGCGAGCGTGCTGGGGGTGCTGGCGAGTTTCCACCTGGACGTGGCAACCGCGCCGCTGATCGTGGTGCTGCAGGCGGCCTGCTTCCCGCCGGCGATCTGGTTCGGCAAGCGGGTGCGGGCGGGATGATGGGCCGCCTTGGGCTGTTGCTGCTGGCGCTGGCGCTGCCGGCGCGGGCCGAGACGGTCGTCATACCAGGCCCGGAGAGTGTGTTGCTGCGCGGCGAGTTGTTGCTGCCGGATGGCCCGGCGGTGGCGCCGGCGATCGTGGCGTTGCACGGCTGCGGCGGGCCCTATCCGCAGCGCGATGCGCAATGGGGGGAGATGTTGCGCGGGCGCGGGCATATCGTGCTGTTCCCCGACAGCTTCGGCTCGCGCGGGTTGGGATCGCAATGCCGGGAGACGCGGCGCGACGTGACGGCGGTGGGGTTGCGGCGGCGGGACGCGCTGGCGGCGGCACAGTGGCTTGCCGACCGGCCCGGGACGCCGCCGGGGGGCGTGGTGCTGATGGGGTGGTCGGATGGCGGCAGCACGGTATTGGCGGCGGGGCGCGACCATCCTACGCGGCGCGGGCTGATCCGCGGGCTGGTGGCCTTCTACCCTGGCTGCGGCGCGGCGGCGCGGCTGGGCGGGTGGCAGCCGGTGGCGCCGATGCTGCTGCTGCACGGGGAGGCGGACGACTGGACGCCGATCTGGCCCTGCCGGGCGTTGGCGGCGGAGGCGGGGCCGGTGGTGCGTTTCGTCGCCTACCCCGGCGCCTGGCATAATTTCGACGTGGACATCCCGGTGCGGCAGATGCGCAACATCCCGTCGAGCCAGCGCGGCGACGGGGTGGTGCACGTGGGCGGCGACATGGCTGGGCGGCTGGATGCGCTAGCGCGGGTGCCGGGCTTCCTCGCCGCCCTGCCGCCACGGTAGAACGGCGGCTGGAGGGCACGGATGTTCAGCTGGATTTTTGGCGGGGCCGCCATCGGGCTATGGGTCGTGGCGACGCTGCTGTATCTGCGGCCCTATATCGTCCGCCGCTACAAGGCGTGGCGCGGACAGCGCGCGAAGAAGCAGGGCAGGTAGCGCTGAGGCAATGCGCCGAAGACAGTTAAGGTAGCATTGGGCAAGGCCAGAGCTTTTCCCCATAGGCGCGAAGATAGACAAGGCGAGGGCTCTGCCGTCGCGGCGCGAAGCCGCGCCACGGGACCCGCAAAGGGTCAGAGACCCTTTGATCCCATTACCTTTAGTGGCCGTGCCAGCTGCCACCAGTCGAACCCGTGCCTCAATCTGGGGCTGCTGGCGTAGCCAAGAGCACTCTTATACCAATCACTGTTTGGGATGACCCATGGCCAAGCAAGGGCAGGGCGTCGCCCTGACCCACCAGGGGCCAAGCCCCTGGACCTTGAATATATGAGAATAAATGGGTTTCCAAAGGCCGTCGGCCTTTGGTGGGTCCAGGGCAAAGCCCTGGCCTTGGCTTTCTCTATCGGTCAATCATTAGAGGCGTTGGTATAAGGCGCCTTCTTCCGGCCGCGAATTGCTGGCAGATTCAAGCCCGTGCAGCCGTCAGGCTTGCACACGCAACGACATGCAAGGACATTGCCGTGAAGAAGATCGCCCTCGCTCTCGCCTTGTTGCTCGGTGCCGCCGTGGTGCTGCCGGTGGTGACCGCCGGTTCCGCCGACGCGCAGCAGCGCACGGCCAATTGCCGCTATACCTCAAGCGATATCGCCAAGGGCTATCGCTGCTGATTGTGACAGGGCGGGGGCCGGGTTCGCCGGCCCCCGCCTAGCTCCGCGTGTAGCGGAAGTCGCAATGGCTGGCACCGCCCATCAGGGTTTGCGTGCGCTCCAGCTTCAATTTCGGATCGTAGCCCTCGCAGAACGCGCCGTCGCGGTTGCATGACAGTACGGCGCCGAGTTCGGCCAAGCCCATCTCGCGGTACATCTCGGAATAGCGGCAGCGGACCACGTTGAAGTGGAATTCCGTCTCGGTCGATTTGATCACCTCGGTTCGCAGTGCATCCTCGGCGGTCCATAGGCTTTGGATGGCACGGAAATGGTCCAGGCTCGGCTGCCCGTCCGGCGCCTGTTGCGCGAAGCCGGCGGCGGCCTGGCGGGCGAGCTTGACGATGGCATCGGTGAGGATGCGCTTGGCGGTCGCCTCACCCAGCGCGGCCCTCATCTCGTCATAGACGCCCTTGGCGAACTCCGCCTCGATGCGGCGGCGGGTCAGTATGGGCATGTCGTCCATGGGGCGCTCCCGATGCGATTGCGTGAGTTTAACGCGAATGCGCCGGGCGCGCATGGCGCCGCGACGGACGGCTGGCCACGCGCTTGAGCCATTCCGCCAGCACCAGATAGATGACCGTCAGGCCGACCACCGCCAGCAGCAGGCCCGCCGGCAGCGCGGTGAAGCCCAGCACCTCGCGCAGCGGCCCGAGCGCCAGCGCGATGGCGACCGCCAGCGCCCCCAGCGAGGTGGCCAACAGGGCAGGGTGCGGCCTGCTGGTCCATAGCGGCAGGGTGGTGCGGATGAGGAACACCACCAGGATCTGACTGGCCATCGATTCGAGGAACCAGGCGGTGCGGAACTCCGCAGGGCCAGCGTCAAAACCCCAGATCAGCACCGCAAAGGTCAGCAGGTCGAAAACCGAGGACAGACCGCCCATCACCAAGGTGAAACGCAACACCCCGGCCATGTCCCAGCCATGCGGTCGCGCCACTTCGCGCGGGTCGACATCGTCGAACGGTATGCCGGCCTCGCTGAGATCGTACAGCAGGTTATTCAACAGCACCTGGGCCGCTAGCAGCGGCAGAAACGGGATGAAAACAGACGCCACCGCCATCGAAAGCATGTTGCCGAAGTTCGACGAGGTGCCCATGCGGACGTATTTCATGATGTTGGCATAGGTGCGGCGCCCCTCGACCACACCATCGACGACCACGCCGAGGTCGGGCGACAGCAGGATCATGTCTGCCGCCGCCCGTGCCACCTCGGTCGCGCCCTCGACCGACATGCCGGCATCGGCGGCATGGATCGCCGGCGCGTCGTTGATGCCGTCGCCGAGGAAGCCGACGACGTGGCCACGCGCCTGCAGCGCCTTGATGATGCGCGTCTTCTGGTCGGGCGAGACGCGGGCGAAGACATCGACGCGCTGGGCCTGAGCGCCCAGCGCGGTGTCGCTCAGCTTGGCGATCTCGGCCCCGGTCAGCATCCCGCGGCAGGGTAGGTGCAGGGTTTCTACCAGATGAGCCAGCACGGGGGCCGCATCGCCGGAGACGATCTTCACCCGGATGCCGGCGGCGTGCAGCCGGGTGATGGCGGCACCGGCCGAGTCCTTCGGCGGGTCAGCGAAGACGCAGAGGCCGGCGAAGACCAGTTCGACTTCGTCGGTCGCCGTGGCGGTGTCGCGGTCGGCCGGCATGGCGCGCCACGCCACGGCCAGGCAACGCAAGCCCTCGGCGGCGCGCGCGTCGATCAGTGCCGCGAGGCGCTGGCGCATGGCGTCGTCGAGCGGCATCGGCTGGCCGTCGGGCCTGGGGGTC
>JBBQOT010000432.1:0-3642 GCA_038331165.1 Acetobacterales bacterium | reverse complement strand
CCGGCACCCCCTGGCCGTCCCATGCCCGCAACAGCGCGGCACTGCGCGGCAACGCGGTGCGCAATTCGGGGTCGTGGATCGCGGTGGCGAAGCTGACCAGTAGCGGCACCACCAGCGCCAATAGCACCAGGAACACCGCGGGCGCGGCGAGGGCGGCGGCGAACAGGCGTGGGCGATTCACGGTGAAACGTCCGCAAGAGAAGCGAGATCTTCTTTTTGTGAACAAAAAGAAGCAAAAAAACTTCTTCTGTAAGTGTCCGCTCTGAATGGTTGGTCGGGTGCGTTTCGACGAGGCATCCACGCTAATCGGATAAAGTTTTTTTGCTTCTTTTTGTTCACAAAAAGAAGACTTCTCCTTCCGAAACTTCGCCCCTCCTCACCGCGCCGCCCAGGCATTGAAGCGCTTCTCCAGGTCGTCACCAAACTCCACCCAGAACTCGGTGCTGATCGACAGCCCGACCTCGGCGTGGTTCGCCACCATGCCCGGGTTGCGCGCCCGCACGGCGGGATCGTCGGCCACCGTCTTGGTCGCCGGCGACACCGCCCAGTCTTGCGCCAGGGCCAGCAGCGGCCCCGGGTCGGTCATGTACTGGATCATCTTCATCCCCGCGGCGGTGTTCGGCGAGCCCTTCACCACCGCCCAATAGTCAAACGAATACAGCAGCGTCGGCCACAACAGCGGATAGGCCGCCCCTTCCGCCGCCGCCCGCGCGGTGCGCCCGACGAAGCCGACCGCATAGGCCACCTCGCCGGAAGCAACGAATTGCAGCGGCTGCGCGCCCGACCGCCACCACACGATATCGCCCTTGATCCGGTCCAGCGCCGCAAACGCCCGGTCCTGCCCGGCTCGTGTTGCCAGCACCTTGTAGACCTCGCCGAACGCCACCCCGTCGGCCAGCAGCGCGATCTCCAGCGTCGTCTTCGGCGTGAAGCGGAAACTGCGCTTGCCCGGAAACTTCGCCACATCCCACAACTCGGCATAGCTCGCCGGACCGTTCGCGATGCGCTTCTGGTCGTAGAACAGCGCCACCCCCCAGCCCACCGCCCCGGCGCCGCAGGCCAGCGTGCCGCCGGAGACGAACTTGGTGCGGTCGATCACGCTCCAGTCCAGCTTCTCGAAGCTGCCGTCCTCGCAGCCGCGCACCAGTTCCGGCGCCTCCACCATCACTACGTCCCAGGTGACATCGCGCGCCTTTACCTGGGCGGCGATCTTGGCCATCTCGCCGTTGTAGACGTCATCCTTCACCACCACCCCGGCGGCCTTGGCATAGCCCTGGAACAGGTGCTTGCGCGCATTGTCCTGGAACCCGCCGCCGAAGCCCACCACCATCAGGTCGCGCGCCTGCGCCTGAACCGCCGCCGCCAGGCCGACAGCAACCAGCGCGGAGAAAAACCAGCGACGCACAACCATGGGGCAACCTCCCGGAAAAAAATGACAGGCACACCATACCGCAACGCGCCCGACCTTAACGACGCCGCCCGATTTTGGCGATGCCGTCGCGCGCGCCTCAGGCGCTGGTATCGACCGGCACGATCACCCGCGGCAGGCCCTCGCGGTAGTTGTAGTTGGTGTTGGCATCCACGCCATGCGGCACCGTGCAGCCGGCGTATGCGCCGTGCTCGTCATGGAAATGCGCCTGATGGGTCTGCACATCGCCCCACACCGCGCCAATCTGGTGATAGTGGAACTGGATCGCCCGGCGCCGCAGCTCCGAGGTGTTTGGCGCGGTATAGTGGTGCAGCAGCGCGTGGAACACCAGCGCGTCGCCTGGCTCCATGCTGATCGGCACGCGCTCCCCCGCCCGCAGCTTGCCGGGCACGATGCGGCAGCGGTTGAAGTCGTTCTCGTGCTGGTGTGGCACGCCGCCCTCCAGATGGGTGCCCGCCACCAGCTCCATGCACCCGTTCATCGGCAGCGCCGCATCCAGCGAGATCCACACGCCGACAATCAGCGATGGGTCGGTCAGGCGGAAATACGACGCATCCTGGTGCCAGGGTTTCTCCGAACCGATGCGCGGCGGCTTGACCAGCGCCATTTCCTGGAACAGCAGCCGCCCCTGCCCCAGCAACTGGTCCAGCACCAGGTGCAGCCGCCGGCTCATCGCGGCCGCCTTCAGCGCCGGCGCGTCGGCCACGAAATCCATATATTTGCGGATGAAGAATTCGCAGCGCTCGGGCGTCGCGGCCGCCTCC
This sequence comes from Acetobacterales bacterium, assembly GCA_038331165.1. Lineage (GTDB taxonomy): Bacteria > Pseudomonadota > Alphaproteobacteria > Acetobacterales > Acetobacteraceae > CAMDGX01. Next base: position 1,449 of record JBBQOT010000432.1, on the reverse strand, counting down.
TCGAACCCGGTCTCGAACATCAGCGAGGTTTCGTGCCGCGCCATGCGCCCGGTTGCCAAGTCGCTCAGCGCCTGCTTGCACGCCTCGATGGTGTTCGGCCCCAGCAGCCCCTTCACCAGCACCCAGCCCTCGCGGCGGTACTGCGCGATGTCATCGGTACTCAGCAGCCGATTGTCCTGGGCCAGGGTGGCGTCCATGCCGATCTCCTCCAGCGGATACGCGGCCGTCACACGGCCTTTGACTTTGCCCATGATGGCGCAATGGGGTGCCGCAGTCCAATCGGTTATGCTGCGCCCAACACGTCGAAAGGGCCCGGACCATGCGCAACATCGTGGTGTGCGACCACCCGCTGATCCAGCACAAGCTGACCCTGCTGCGCGACCGCACCACCTCCACCATCGGCTTCCGCCGCATCGCCGGCGAGATCGCCCAGCTGATGGCCTACGAGCTCACCCGCGACCCGCCGCTCGAAAGCGTCGCCATTGAAACCCCGCTTGAGCCCATGCTGGCGCCGCAAATCGCTGGCAAGAAGTTGTGTCTGGTCTCCATCCTGCGCGCCGGCAACGGCTTGCTGGAAGGCATGCTCGACCTCGTCCCCGCCGCCCGCGTCGGCCATATCGGCCTCTACCGCGACCCCATGACGCTGCGCCCGGTCGAGTACTACCTGAAGCTGCCCGACGACGTCGCTCGGCGCCTGGTCATCGTGGTCGACCCGATGCTGGCCACCGGCAACTCGGCGGCCGCCGCCGTCGCCCGCGTGAAGCAAGCCGGCGCCACCCATATCCGCTTCGCCTGCCTGCTCGCCGCCCCCGAGGGCATCGCCGTCTTCCACGCCCAGCACCCCGACGTGCCGATCTACACCGCCTGCATCGACCGCGCGCTCGACGATCACGGCTACATCCGCCCCGGCCTGGGCGACGCCGGTGACCGGATCTACGGCACCAAGTAGCGCCGCGCTACGCCTCGCCGCGCCGGCCGGCAAACCGGCAGCCGCGCCGGGCGATGAACGCATCACTCGCCGGACAGGGCGGCAGGCCCTCGTCGGCGGCGGTGCCGGTGCGGCGGCAACCGCTGTCCATGCGGCACAGCGCGTGGAAGATCGCCGCGGTGCGCGCGCCCGGCGACAGGCTCGCCCACGCCGCGCCATGGGCGGCGCGGGCCTCGTCCAGGGCGGCGGCAAAACTCCCGGACATTGGCGTCCTCCCGCAGCCGGGCGGCGAATGCCGTCAGCCACAATGATTGATCGCAACAATATCCTATTGTCACCCAACGTCAATACCGCGGCGTGGCGCGCGCTACTCGCGCGGCGCCCCCGGCCAGAACCGCGACCCGCGCCGCGACAGCCCGCCGGAAACCCCGATCGGGTGCCCGTCCGCCCGCCAGCACGCCGCCCCGGTCATTGTTCCGTCGTCGTTGAACGCGATCCCGTTCATCCCACCGGCGACATGC
>JBBQOT010000431.1:0-3645 GCA_038331165.1 Acetobacterales bacterium | reverse complement strand
GATCATTGCAGAAACGGATATCATCCTGTGTGTCCCCCAACGTGTTGCGCGCAGGATGACCGCGATCAGCGGAGTTGCCAGCATTGCCCTACCTGCGTCGGTCGAGCCATTCAGCTACCGCATGATCTGGCACGAACGCGCGCACCGCGACCAGGGGCACGCTTGGCTTCGTGCGTTGATGCTCCAAGCCTGTCGTCAGGCACCTGCCGCCTCGGCATAGGCGCAGAGTTTTCGCGCGTCGGCTTTCTGGACTTGGCATCTTGAAAGACGCGAACCATCAAATTCTCAAGAGGCCCCGCGCCCGTCTCGTGCAGAGCCAATCTCAATAGCGGTGTAGCTGCCGCAGAACCCCGGTGCGGATGTCCGCCATGGTTCGAAAGTTACCGCCTTGACTCCACCTCCCCCCGGCAGGAGCCTCCCCCATCACCACGCCCCTCGGGAGGCCCGCCCAATGTCCGCCACCACCGACCGCCGCAACGCCCTCCCCGACCACGAACTCACCTTCGACGAATCGCGCCGCCGCCTCGCCGAGGCCTCGAAATACCTCGCCGGCGGCGTCTCCTCGAATTTCCGCCTCGGCATCTCCCCCACCCCCCTCGTCCTGGAACGCGCCGACGGCGCCACCCTGACCGACGCCGACGGCAACCGCCTGATCGACTACTACCTCTCCATGGGCCCGATGATCCTCGGCCACTCCCCGCCCGACGTCATCGCGGCGGTGAAAGCCCAGCTCGACCGCGGCATCCTCTACGGCGGCCAATCCGGCCTCGAAGCCGAAGCCGCCCGCCTGGTCTGCGAAATGGTCCCCTGCGCCCAGCGCATGCGCTTCTGCTCCTCCGGCTCCGAGGCCGTCCAAGCCGCCCTGCGCATCGCCCGCGCCGCCACCGGCCGGCGCGTGGTGGTCAAATTCGAAGGCCACTACCACGGCTGGTTCGACAACGTGCTATGGTCCACCACCCCGCCCCCCGGCGCCACCGGCCCCGTTGCCGGCAGCCGCGGCCAGGTGCTCGACGCCGCCATCGACATCGCCGTGCTGCCCTGGAACGACGCCCAAGCCCTCGAAGCCCGCTTGGCCCACGGCGACGTCGCCATGGTCATCATGGAAGCCGCCATGTGCAACCAGGGCTCGATCTTCCCCGCCCCCGGCTATCTCGAAGCCGCCCGCGAAGCCTGCACCAAACACGGCACCATCCTGGTGTTCGACGAAGTCATCACCGGCTTCCGCGTCGGCCCGGGCGGCGCACAGGAAAAATTCGGCGTCACCCCCGACCTCGCCACCTTCGCCAAGGCCATCGCCAACGGCTTCCCCGTCGCCGCCATCGCCGGCCGCGCCGACCTGCTGGATGAACTTGCCAAGGGCGTCATGCACGGCGGCACCTATAACGGCCAGGCCATCACCATGGCCGCCACCGTCGCCACCCTCAACCGCCTGCGCCAGCCCGAAACCTGGGACAGCCTGAACAAACACGGCACCCGCCTGATGGACGGCATCCGCGCCGAATTCGCCAAGGCCCGCGTGCCCGTCGTCGTCGCCGGCTTCCCAACCATCTTCCACGTCGCCCTCGGCATGACCGAACCCGCCCGCAACTGGGCCGACCTGCAAAAATTCGACCGCCCCCGCTACGTCGCCTTCACCACCGCCCTGGTAAAACACGGCGTCCGCGCCCTCGAACGCGGCGCCTGGTTCCTGTCCACCGAACACGACGACGCCATCATCGACCAAACCATCGAAGCCGTCGGCCGCGCACTGAAGGATATAACTGCCTGATCCGCATCGTGGCAGCGGCACCAAAGCAAGCGGCCACAAAGGCACCAAGGCACCAAGCAGCAAGGCGAAGAAAAGCGCGCTGACTCTTCCGCTTTTCCTTCGTACCTTCGTGCCTTAGTGGCCATTTTCTTACCACCTCTCTGCCGCCCGACAGGAAGCCCCACCATGCGCATCGCCATCGGCTCGCTAATGCAGGAAACCAACACCTTCGTCCCGTTCAAGACCGACCTCGCCACCTTCCGCTCGGTCTACCTGCACCGCGGCGACGAACTCCTCACCGGCTACGGCACCGCCCGCGTCGAGGTGCCCGCCTTCCTCGACGTGCTCCGCGCCAACAACATCGCCCCGGTGCCCCTGCTCGCCGCCCATGCCGGCTCCAACGGCCCGGTCACCCGCGCCGCCTTCGAATCCCTGCTCGGCGAATTGCTGCACCGCCTCACCGAAGCCGGCCCCCTCGATGCCGTCCTGCTCGCCCTGCACGGCTCCATGGTCATCGAAGACGAGCCCGACGCCGAGGGCGAAATCATCGAACGCGTCCGCGCCATCCTGCCGCCCGACAAATGGATCGGCGTCAGCCTCGACCTGCACGGCCACATCACCCAACGCATGCTGCAACCCCGCACCTTCCTGGTCGGCTACCGCGAATACCCACACATCGACATGTACGAAACCGGCGAACGCACCGCCCACCTCATGCTCCACACCCTGGCCGGCAAACGCCACCCGGTCATGGCCCTGTCCAAACGCCACATGATCGTCAGCCCCGTGAACGCCCGCACCGCCGAACCACCACTGTCCCAAATCGCCGCCACCGCCCGCGCCATGGAGTCAACAGGCCGCGTCCTGCACGCCTCCCTCTTCTGCGTCCAACCCTGGATCGACGTCCCCGACCTCGGCTTCTGCGCCCTCGTCTGCACCGACGGCGACCAGCCCGCAGCCCAAAAAGCCGCCGACGAACTCGCCGAAATGGCCTGGAACGCGCGCGAAAAATTCATCCCCGACCTCACCCCGCTCGCCGAAGCCGTCCGCATCGGCCTCGCCTCCGAAGGCACCACCATCGTCGGCGACACCGGCGACGGCCCATCCGGCGGTGCGGCCGGCGACAACACCGCCGTCCTGCGCGCCCTCCTCGAAGCCGGCGCCGCCACCGCCGGCCGCCTCTCCTACTGCACCCTCGTCGACGCCGAAGGCGTGGCAGGGGCCATCGCCGCCGGCATCGGCGCCGAAGTCACCCTCACCATCGGCCACCGCTACACCAAGGACGGCCCGCCCCTCACCCTCACCGGCCGCGTCCGCACCCTCACCGACGGCGTCTTCACCCAGCACGACGCCGGCGCCGAGGGCGCGGAGGTCTGCTTCGGCCCCACCGCCGTCATCGCCATCGGCGACATCCGCCTCGCCCTGCGTTCGCTCCCGGGCTACGAATGGGATACCGCCATGTACACCTCCGTCGGCCTGGCCCTGCGCCACGCCGCCCTGGTCTTCGTGAAATCCAGCAGCCATTTCCGCGTCGCCTACGGCCCCCACGCCACCCGCATCCTCGCCGCCGACACCCCCGGCGCCACCGTCGGCAACATGAAGCGCCTGCGCTTCACCCGCGCCACCCGCCCCCTCTACCCGCTGGAGGAGTGGAATTCCGCCCCCTACTGAACCGCCATCACGTCCGCGCGACCACACCGCGCCGAGGAGATTTGCGCGTCATCGGTTGCCCCGCCGCCCACAACACCCGATATGATGGAATGATGTCACAGGACGACGACTCCTCTCAGACGCCCGATTGGGAAATCCCGGCCAATCTCCAGCCGGACCCAAAGGATTACGGCTTCGACCTGGAGCGACCGCTCAAGTCGGTCGTCGGCCTGCGCGCCAACGTCCCG
>JBBQOT010000430.1:0-3645 GCA_038331165.1 Acetobacterales bacterium | reverse complement strand
GGCTGGTCGTGGGGGGAGCGGTGTTGGAGATGGTCATGGGAGGCGGCATGGTAGCGCCATGGTGCATCCCGATCCTATGCCGTTCACGGACATCGTTCGCACCGGCTGGGTGGCGCGGTTGCCGGCGGGATGGCAGCCCTTTGCGCTGCTGGCCCGGGCCGATCGGCCGATCGGGTTCTGGCTGCTGTTCCTGCCGGGGCTGTGGTCGATCACGCTGGCGGCGCGCGATGTCGCGACCGGCGTTTGGCTGGTGGCGCTGTTTCTGGCCGGCAGCGTGGTGATGCGCGCGGCGGGCTGCGTGGTGAACGACATGTGGGACCGCGACCTGGATCGGCTGGTGTCGCGCACCGCCGGGCGGCCGCTGGCGTCGGGCGCGCTGCGGCTGCGCCAGGCGGCGTGGTTCCTGGTTGCATTGCTGGCGGTCGGGCTGGTGATCCTGTTGCAGCTCAATGGCCTGGCGCAGGCGCTGGGGGTCGGGTCGCTGGTGCTGGTGGCGCTGTATCCGCTGGCCAAGCGGGTGACGTGGTGGCCGCAGTTGATGCTGGGGCTGACGTTTGGCTGGGGCGCGCCGATGGGGTTCGCCGCGGCTGCCGGCACTCTGACAATTGCGGCGGGGCTGCTGTATGGCGCGGCGATCGTGTGGATACTGGGCTATGACACCATCTATGCCCATCAGGACCGCGAGGACGATGCGTTGGTAGGGGTGCGCTCAACGGCGCGGCTGTTCGCCGGGTGGTCGCGGGAATTCGTCGGCGCCTGCTATGCGGCAGCGGTGGCGCTGTTGCTGGCGGCGGGCGCGATGGCGGGGCTGGGCTGGGGGTTCTTCGCGGCGATGACGCTGCCGGCGGGGCTGCTGGCGTGGCAGGTGGTGCGGCTGGACGTGGACGATCCGCCTGGGTGCCTGCGATTGTTCAAGGCGAACCGAGAGGTGGGATTCGCGGTCGGGTTGGCGTTGGTGCTGGGCCGGCTGTGAGTGCGGTTCCGATCGCGCCCGAGCGCTTTATCCTGGAGCATACGCTTCCTGGCACGGCGGCGTTGGTGCCCGAGGTGACGCTGTACCTGGGCAGCGCGATCACGCCGATCTGGCAGGCCAGCGAGGATTGGCTGGCCGCGCGGAATATTGCTCCGCCGTTCTGGGCTTTTGCCTGGCCGGGCAGCCAGGCGTTGGCGCGGCATGTGTTGGATCATCCTGGACTGGTCGCGGGCAAGCGGGTGCTGGATTTTGCCGCCGGGGGCGGGCTGGCGGCAATTGCCTGCGCGCTGGCGGGTGCGGCTTGCGTGGAGGCGGCCGAGATCGATCCGTTGGCCGATGTGGCGATCGCACTGAACGCCAAGGCCAATGGCGTGGCGGTGGGCATCGCCGGGGATGTGGTGGGCCAGGCGTGCCGCTGGGACCTGATCCTGTGCGGCGACGTTTGCTATGAGGCGCCGATGGCCGGGCATATCCTGCCGTGGTTGCGGCGCATGGCCGCGACGGCCGAGGTGTGGATGGCTGATCCGGGGCGCAGCTACCTGCCGCGCGACGGCATGGCGGCGTTCGGGCGGTTCGTGGTGCCGACGACGCTGGAGTTGGAAGACCGGACCGAGCGCGAGGTGGTGCTGTATCGGGTGCTGCCGGCCGCAGAGGGTTCTTGACCTGGAGGGGGGCGAAACGGTTCACTCCCGTTCAATCAGCGATTCGGGTAGGCCCATGCCACGCACCGGCGCCGACGACACCCCTGCCCTACGCTTTCCCCGCTGGGTGGCGCCAGCGCTGCTGTTGGCGATTGCCGCCGGGCTGGCACCGCTGTGGTGGGAGGTGACGAGCCCGCCGGTGCTGGCCACCGCCCGGCCGTGGCGCGACACCGCCGGCGTGCTGCTGGTGTCGGCCGACGCGGTGCGCGCGCAGGGGCCGCAGGGGCGGCTGCAGGCACCGGGGCCTGCCAATCTGTTCGTGATCAAGAACGGCGTGGCGCGGCTGACGCCGGTGCGGCTGGGCGCGTTGCGCGACGGCGCCGTGGAGGTGCGCGAGGGGCTGGAGGAGGCGGCGGTGGTGGTGGCGAACCCGCCGCGGGGGCTGGAGGATCGGCATCGGGTGGCGGTGCGACCCTAGGGCTCTAACGTGACCTGGACCGCTTACGGGAACAGGCCGCGGACGTTCTTGGCGTTGCGGATTTTTTCGACGCCGATGGCCTGGGCGGCGGTGCGGGTGGCGATGCCGTCACTGGTGGCGCGGGCCATCACCGCTTGGAAGCTGCGGTCGAGCACCTGGTTCAGGCGGGCGCGGACCTCGGCCTCGGTCCAGAAAAATTGCTGCAGGTCCTGGACCCATTCGAAGTAGCTGACGATGACGCCGCCGGCGTTGCACAGGATGTCGGGGACGACGAAGATTTCGGGGCGTTGGGCGAGGATGGTGTCGGCCTCGGGCGTGGTGGGGCCGTTGGCGCCTTCGGCCAGGACGCGGCAGCGCAGGCGGGCGGCCATCGGGGCGTCGATCACCCGCTCCAGCGCCGCGGGGATGGCGATGTCGCATTCGGTGGCGAGCAGGTCGGCAGGCTCGGCGAGGAGCTCGGAGGAGAAGCCGGCGAGCGCGCCGGTGCGGGCGACGTGGCGCACCAGGGCGGCGACATCAAGGCCGCGGCGGTCGGCGTAGCAGGCGGTATGGTCGGAGACGCCGATCACTTTCGCACCGCGTTCGGCCAGGGTTGTCGCGGCCCAGGAGCCGACGTTGCCAAAACCCTGGATGACGGCGGTGGCGCCATTCATCGGGATTTTCCGGGCTTCGAGTGCGCGTTCGGCCAGGAACACGATGCCGCGGCCGGTTGCTTCCCGCCGGCCTTCGGTGCCGCCGGAGGCGACCGGCTTGCCGGTGACGATCTCGGTCACGGTGTGGCCCTGGTACATGGAATAGGTGTCCATGAACCAGGCCATGACCTGTTCATTGGTGCCCATGTCGGGGGCCATGACGTCGATGTGCGGGCCGACGAAGGGGATCATCTCCTGCATGTAGCGGCGCGAGACGGCTTCCAGTTCGCGGTGGGAGATGGCGCGCGGGTCGATGGCCACGCCGCCCTTGGCGCCGCCATAAGGCAGGCCGGCCAGCGCGCATTTCCAGCTCATCCAGATGGCCAGGGCCGCGACTTCGCCGATGTCGAGGTTGGGGGTGAAGCGGGTGCCGCCCTTGGTGGGGCCGAGGGTGAGGTGGTGCTGGACGCGGTAGCCCTGGTACACCGCCGTGGTGCCGTCGTCGCGGTGGATGGGGCAGGACACGGCGATGGCGCGCTTGGGGTAGAGCAGGCGGGGGCGTTCGTCGTCGGGGATGTCGAGGTGGTCGGCGATGACGTGGAACTGCTGGGCGGCCATGTCGAAGACGGGGCCGGTGTAGATGGTCATGCGATCCTCCTGGGGTGCCGTGTGTTGGCGTGGACGCGGGCGGTGCTGGGCGCGAAGCAAGGATGGGGCGTCGCCCCAAACCCCAGCAGGTCTTGCGCGCCTTCCCTCGACGGCCAAGCCCCTGCACCTTTTATACCAATCACTGTTTGGGATGACCCATGGCCAAGCAAGGCCAGGGCGTCGCCGTCGCGGCGCGAAGCCGCGCCACGGGGACCCACCAGGGGCCAAGCCCCTGGACCTTAAATATATGAAAATAAATGGGTTTCCAAAGGC
>JBBQOT010000429.1:0-3650 GCA_038331165.1 Acetobacterales bacterium | reverse complement strand
GGGCCCCCGCCCCCCCCCCCCCCCCCTTCCTTCAGGTCCACGCGCCCACCCCACGCATGACCTGGGCTGCGATCCTGCGCCATCTGGTGTTCGCCGGCGGGTTGGCGTGCCTGTCGGCGGTGGTGGTGCGGGCGATGATGTCGGTGGGGGTGATGGACCGGCCGACGGCCAGGAAGGCGCATGTGGTTCCGACGCCAAAGGGCGGCGGGGTTGGGATTGTCGTGGCGTTCCTGCTGGGTGTGTCGGTGTTGTACGGGTTTGCCGAGTTCGCGCGGCTGGCGGATGTGTATTTCCGCGGCGTGGTGCTGGCGTCGGTGGCGATTGCGGTGGTGGCGTATTTCGACGACATCAGGGATTTTCCGTTTGTCGTGAAGCTGGCGGCACAGGTTGCGGCGGCGCTGCTGGCGGTGGGCACGGGGTTGTATGTGCAGGTGTTCAACCTGCCGTGGGTAGGCTCGGTCGATATCGGCGTTTGGGGCGCGGTGGTGACGGTGGCGTGGATTCTGTTCGCCACCAACGCGATGAACTTCATCGACGGGCTGAACGGGTTGGTCGGTGGCACGGTGCTGGTGGCGTGTGGCTTTCTGGCGGTGATTGCGGCGGGGCAGGAGGGGTGGTTCGTTTATTTTGCGGCATTGCTGCTGGGGGCGGCGGTGGCAGGATTTCTGCCGTTCAATTTCCCCACGGCGCGGATTTTCATGGGCGATGTCGGCAGCCAGTTCTGCGGCTTCGTGCTGGCCATGCTGGGGGTGGCGGCGGCGCGGTTCCAGACGGTGGAGATGAGTTTCCTGCTGGTGCCGATGCTGCTGGCCGGCGTGTTGTTCGATGTGGCGTTCACGCTGCTGCGCCGCATCCTGGCGGGGGAGAACATCGCACGGGCGCATCGGGCGCATCTGTACCAGGTGGCACATCGAGCGGGGGTGGATGCGCGGGCGATCGCGGCGGCGCATTGGGGGTTCGCGGCGCTGGGCGGGATGGTGGCGCTGGGCTTCACCCATGCGGCGCCGGGGATGAAGTTGCCGCTGCTGGTGCTGTTGTTGGTGTCGCAACTGGCGTGGTTGGGTTTCGTGGTGGCGCGGGCGCGCGCGTCAGGACTTGGGCGCTGGTAGCTTCAGGCCGGCGAGAACGATGGCGCCGGCGGCAAGGAACAGCACGATCACTGCCATGCCGGCGCGCTGGCTTTGGAACACCGTGGTGGCCAGCGCCAGCGCGGCGGGACCGAGAAAGGCGGTGACGCGCCCGGACAGGGCGAACAGGCCGAACCAGGCGGCGCGGGACTGCGGCGGGGCCATATGGGCCATCAGGCTGCGGCTGGCCGCCTGGGCCGGGCCGACGAACAGGCCGAGGGCGAGGCCCAGCGCCCAGAACCAGGCGGGGTCGCGCACCAACAACAGCGGCAGCGCGAGGGCGACCAGGGCGACGAGGCTGACCATCATCACCGCCTTGGGGCCAACGCGGTCCTCGATGAAGGCGAAAGCGAGCACGCCGAGGCCGGCGGTGATGTTGAGGCCGATGCCGAACACCAGCACGTCCTGGGCCGAGAAGCCGAATTCGCCGGCGGCGTAGATGCCGCCGAAGGCGAAAAGGGTCACCAGCCCGTCCATGAACAGCATGCGAGCGAGCAACAGGCGGCGCAGGCCGGGCTGGGCGATGGCGGCGCGCAGGGTGGGGCGCAACGCGGCGAAGGCGGCACGGATGGCGGGGCCCCAGGGGGGGCGGGTGGTCGGCCGGGCGGAATCGCGCTCGGGGATAAAGGCGATGGCTGGCCAGCCGAACACCAGCGCCCAGATGCCGGCCAGCAGGGCACAGGCACGCACGGGCTCGGCCAGGGCGCGGTCGAGGCCGAACGGGGCCGGGTCGGGCATGACGAGTGCGAGGGCCAGCACCAGGCTTACCAACCCGCCCGCATAGCCCGCGCCCCAGCCGAGCATCGAGAGGCGGCCGAGGCGGTGGCGTGGCGCCAGTTCAGGCAGCATGGCGTTGTAGAACACCGAGCCGACCTCGAAGGCGATAGTGCCGGCGACGACCAGCACCAGGGCGAGCGGCACGAAGGCGGGGTTGGGGCGGACGAACCACAGGGCGAGCGTGCTGGCGCCCATCACCGCGAGGCAGGCGCCAAGCAGCAGCGCGCGGCGGCCGCCCTGGTCGGCGATGGCGCCCAGCGGCACCGCGAGCACGGCGATCAGGATGCCGGCCACAGTCTGGGCCGCGGCCCATTGCGCAGCACCGGTCACCGGATCGGCGGCGACGGCCTGGGTGAAGTAGGTGGCGAACACGAAGGTGGCGACGATGGTGGCAAATGCGTGGTCGGCCCAGACATAGAGCAGCCAGGACGCCACAGCCCGCTTCGGTGCCATTCCTCCTCCCGCTTCACCCGGTGATGGAGCCAGAGTAGGGTGCCGCCTCGCCGGAGGCCACCCATGCGCGCGCTGATCTCGTTGCTGTCCGCCCTTGCCGTGCCGCTGGCCGCCACACCCGCCGCGGCGCAGGAGCGCGCGAGCAGTTCGGGCAGCGGGTTTGTGGTGGCCGAGGGGCGGGCGCTGACCAACCACCACGTGATCGACGGCTGCCAGCGGGTGAACGTGCGCACGCCGCAGGGGCTGTCGCTGCCGGCGCGGGTGATGGCGACGGACCCGCGGCGCGACCTGGCGTTGCTGGGCTATGACGGCCAGGCCGGGCCGGCGCTGCGGTTCCGCGAGGGGCCCGCGGTGGCGCGCGGCGAGATGGTGGTGACGTATGGGTTTCCGCTGTCGGGCGTGTTGTCGTCGGGGCCGTCGCTGACCACAGGCGACATCAGCGCGCTGGCGGGGCTGCGCGACAACCCGCTGCACTACCAGATCAGCGCGCCGGTGCAGCCGGGCAATTCCGGCGGGCCGCTGCTGGATTCGCGGGGTAACGTGGTGGGCGTGGTGGTCAGCAAGCTCAACGCGATGCGGATCGCGCAGATGACCGGGGGCGATATTCCGCAGAACGTGAACTTCGCCATCAAAGGGACCGAGGCGCTGCGCTTTCTGCGCGACAACGGCACCGCGGTGGAGACGACGGCCAGCACCGGGGTGGATCGGCGGGCGAGCGAGGTGGGCGAGGTGGCGCATGCCTCGACCCTTTTCATCCAGTGCTTCGGCGGCGGAGCGCGGACCGCGGCGGCACCGGCCGGGGCCGCGCCGGGGGGCACGGCACCGGCGGGAGGCAAGCCGGCCGATGACCCGTCGTTCCGCCTGGTCAATCGCGGCCAGCAGCCGATCGCCGAATTGTTCGCCACCCCGGCCGGCACCGGCACCTGGGGCCGCAACCGGTTGGACCAGGGGCCGCTGGCGCCGGCCGGCACGCAGGTGATGCGGCTACCGCGCGGGGGGGAGTGCGTCTACGACCTGAGGGTGGTATTCGCCGATCGGCGGGCGCTGGAGCGCAAGGGGGCCAACCTGTGTCGGATCGCCGACCTGCCGGTGCCCTGAGCCAACGCTTGGTTACAAGCGCCGGGCGAAGACGACGGGCGCGCATGGGGAGGACGAGCAGGGTGAGGCACGGCGCCAGGATTTCGCGGGATCGCAGACGATGAGTGCCGAGGCGCGGGTGGCCGACGTGCGAGCCCCGTCCACCGGGCTGCGCGGGCGCAACTATGCCCGCAAATACTGGCCCTTCGTGGTGCC
>JBBQOT010000428.1:0-3666 GCA_038331165.1 Acetobacterales bacterium | reverse complement strand
CCCCCCGCCCAGGCCATCGGCTGCGTCGTCTACCCCGCCGCCGAGGTCACCGCGCCCGGCATCATCACCCACACCTACGGCGACCGTTTTTCCCTCGGCGAACCCGACGGCACCCGCTCCCCGCGCGTCGAAGCCCTCTCCAAACTCCTCATCTCCGCCGGCCTCAAAGCCCCCATCCGCCCGCGCATCCGCGACGAGATTTGGATAAAACTCTGGGGCAATCTGTGCTTCAACCCGGTCTCCGCCCTCACCGGCGCCACCCTGGCCACCATCACCGCCCGCCCCGATCTGCGCGCCCTCTGCCGCATGATGATGCTCGAAGCCCAGCTCGTGGCGGAAACCCTCGGCACCCGCTTCGCCGTCACCCTGGAAAAACGCATCGACGGTGCGGCCGAAGTCGGCGAACACAAAACCTCCATGCTGCAAGACCTCGAACGCGGCCGCCCGATGGAAATCGACGCCCTCCTCGGCGCCGTCGTCGAACTCGGCACCGTCACTGGCCACCCCACCCCCACTTGCGACATTGTACTGGCCCTGGTCCGCCAACGCGCCCGCGAAGCCGGATGCTACGCATGAAAATCACCGCCATAAGCTGCGCCCTCATCGGCGAAAACCCGATCATCCGCATCAAAACCAACGCCGGCCTGTCCGGCTACGGCCCCGTCGAACACACCAAGCCCACCATCAAGCCCCACATCGCCATGCTCGCCGAAGCCCTGATCGGCCAAGACCCCACCCTCGTCGAACGCTGCATGATCCCGCTGCGCCCCCGCGGCGCCTTCAAGCCCTGGGGTGCCGCCGTCAGCGCCATCGAAATCGCCTTGTGGGACATCGCCGGCAAAGCCGCCGGGGTCCCCGTCCACAAACTCCTCGGCGGCAAAGTGCGCGACCGCGTCCGCGTCTACAACGGCGGCATCCGCGCCCCCATGACCAGCTTCCAACCGGAAGACTACGCCGCCGCCGCCGCCGCCATGAAAGCCGCCCCACACGGCTTCACCATCGTGAAGCAAGGCATCGGCTTCCACTCCGCCATGCGCACCGCCATCCCCGGCTTCCACCTCGGCGACCACCGCCCCACCCCGTTCCACTCCTGGATCGACCGCGGCATGCTCACCGAACGCGGCCTCGCCCACATCATCGCCTGCGTCGAAGCGATGAAGCACGTCCTCGGCGACGAAATCGGCCTGGCGCTGGATTGCGGTCCCGGCATGACTGTCCCCGACGCGATCCGCCTCGGCCGTGCCATGGAAAAATTCAACCTGCTCTGGCTGGAAGACATGATCACCGGCGACTACTCCCCCCACGTCAGCGCCGATCTCTACCGCGAAGTCACGCGCGCCACCTCAACGCCCACCCACACCGGCGAACAGATCTACCTGCGCCAAAACTTTCGCGCGCTGATCGAAACCAAGGCCGTCCGCGTCATCGGCCCCGACCCCTGCGACATCGGCGGCCTCGCGGAGCTGAAATTTGTCGCCGAATACGCCGATCTGCACGGCGTCATGATGGCCCCCCACGGTATCGCCGACGGCCTGCTCGGCACCGCCGCCCTCGTGCAAGTCTGCGCCACCCTGCCCGACAACTACATCGCCTTCGAACTCCCCGCCACCCGCCCCGCCTGGTGGTCCGACATCCTCATCGGCCTGCCCACCCCGCTGGTCCAAAACGGCTTCATCACCGTCCCCGACACCCCCGGCCTCGGCGTCGAATTCGACATCGGCAAAACCCACCAGTACCTGTCTGAGCAAGACAAGACCTTCTTCGACTGATCGGCAAAATCCCATGACCCATCCCGCCATCTTCGTCAGCCACGGCGCCCCCACCCTGCCGCTCGACGACGTCCCAGCCCGCAGCTTCCTGGCCAAGCTCGGCGCCCGCATCGATGCCGCCTACGGCCGCCCCAGCGCGATCCTGGTCGCCTCCGCCCATTGGGAGACCGCCACGCCCGAAATCAGCGCGCCGGCCACCCACGAAACAATCCACGATTTCTCCGGCTTCCCACAGGCCCTCTACAATATCCGCTACCCCGCCCCGCCCGCCCCCGACGTGGCCACCGCCACTGTCTCGCTGCTCCGCGATGCCGCCATCCGCGCCACCATCGACATCGAACGCGGCCTCGACCACGGCGCCTGGGTGCCGCTGATGCTGATGTATCCCGCTGCCGATATTCCGGTGGCCCAACTCGCGATCCAAACCCGCCTCGGCCCCGACCACCATCTCCACCTCGGCCAGGCCCTGGCCAAGCTGCGCGACGAAGGCGTGCTGATCCTCGGCTCCGGCGGCTTCAGCCACAATCTCACCGAACTCCGCGGCCCCTCACCTGCCAGTGAACCCGACTGGGTCAGCAGCTTCGCCACCTGGACCGACGCCGCCCTGCGCGAAGGCCGCACCGAAGACCTCCTCGCCTATCGCCGCCTGGCGCCGTGGGGTGCCCGCAACCACCCGACCGAGGAACACCTGCTACCGCTCTTCGTCGCCATGGGCGCCGGCGGCGGCAAGGCCGACCACCTGCACGCCAGCGTCACCCACGCCGTCCTGCGCATGGACGTCTACGGTTTCGCTGCCGAAAAGCTCGCCCTGGCCAGCTCGCCACCCTAGCGCGGCAGCAGCGACCGCCCCATCAGCGCCTCGTCCACCGCCCGCGCGCATTGCCGCCCCTCGCGGATCGCCCAGACCACCAGCGACTGCCCGCGCCGCATGTCGCCGGCGGCAAATATCCTGGGCACGGTGCTGCGATAGTCGCGGTCAGTAGCTGCAACATTGCCCCGCCCATCAAGCTCGACGCCGGACTGCTCCACCAGCCCCGGCACGCGCGGCCCGGTGAAGCCCATTGCCAACAGCACCAGGTCGGCCGGCAACTGCAACCTGCCACCCACGACCTCCTGCATGCCGATCCGCCCGCCCGCCCCGCGCGTCCATTCAACGCGCACGCATTCCAGAGCCTCAACCCGGCCATGAATGCCAACGGCCTTCTTGGTGAGCACGGCAAAATCTCGCGCCGCCCCTTCCTCGTGGGCATGGCTGGTCCGCAGCTTCAGTGGCCAATCGGGCCACGTCAGTGCCTTATCTTCCATCTCCGGTGGCCGCGGCATGATCTCAAGCTGCGTCACCGACAGCGCCCCTTGGCGGAACGAAGTGCCGATGCAGTCGCTGCCGGTATCGCCGCCACCAATCACCACGACATGCTTGCCCCGCGCCGAAATGGAGCCACCCGCGGCGGCCACATGCTCGGCGTCGCCGGCATTGCGCCGGTTCTGCTGGGTAAGGAAGTCCATGGCGAAATGCATGCCGTCCAGCTCGCGGCCCGGCACGTCCAGGTCGCGCGGCTGCTCGGCGCCGCCGGCCAGCACGACGGCGTCGAAGCGTTCCTGCAACGAGACCAGGGTGACGTCGCGGCCGACCTCGACGCGGGCACGGAATTCCACGCCCTCGGCTGCCATCTGGTCCATACGGCGGTCGATCAGCATCTTGGCCATCTTGAAATCAGGAATGCCATAGCGCAGCAGTCCGCCGATGCGGTCGGACTTCTCAAACACCGTCACCGCATGGCCGGCGCGGGCCAGCTGCTGTGCCGCCGCGAGGCCGGCCGGGCCGGAGCCGACCACGGCCACCCGCTTGCCGGTGCGCCGCGAGGGTGGCATCGGCAGGATCCAGCCTTCCTCCCAC
>JBBQOT010000427.1:0-3676 GCA_038331165.1 Acetobacterales bacterium | reverse complement strand
TGCTGGCCGGATGAACCATGCCACCACCGGTGGTCTGCATCTGGCCCTGGCGCTGGAGGCCAAGGCGCTTGCTGCGATCCAGCGCCGCCTCGGTGCCTTTCTGGCCGAAGGCGGTTGTGCTGCCGATGTCCGCTTTCGTGTCGAACTGGTGGTGGAGGAGGCGGTTATGAACGTCATCCGTCACGCCGGACCGCGCGGCGCCGGCCTCGCCGCCCTATACGCCAAATGCGGCGCCGGCAGTGCGATGGTCGCGCTCGAGGATGACGGCCCGGAATTCGACCCGCTCGCCGCCCCGGTGCGCCCGGTCAGCGGCGCGCTGGCCGGCAGCCATGAGGGCGGTTTCGGGCTGCACCTGATTCGCCGCAACGTTGATGCTGCCCGCTACGCCCGCACTGCGGCCGGCATTAACCGCCTTGAACTGGATTTTTCCCCGCGCCCGACTGACACCCTCTCCGGCGAAGAAACTGGGCCGGGCTGAGGGGAAACTCAAATCACACCATCAACCGGAAATTGTGGCGATCATCGGGGATTCGGGCCGGACTGGTGGGCGCGACAGGGATTGAACCTGTGACCCTTCGCGTGTGAAGCGAATGCTCTCCCGCTGAGCTACGCGCCCGGCCCGGGATGGGCGGGATAGGGGGCAACGCCCTGGGTGTCAAGCACCCGGTTGCCGGAAGGCACCACGACGCCTACATCCCTTTCATGCGTCGATGCCCGCTTCCCCTGCTGGTCATTCTCCTTGTGCTGGCGTGCCCGTCGCTTGTCGTTGCGGCCGGCGCTGAAGAGCTGGTGCGCAGTTTCTCCCGCCTGTCCTTCGAAACCAAGGTTGCAGGCCTGACGGTGATGGTTACCGAGGCCGATGTCGACATGGATGCGCGTGGCTACCGCGTCGACATCGCCACCCGCACCGCCGGCGCCTATGGGGTGTTGTTCCGCGGCGAAACCCGAACGCTCGCCCAGGGCATCTGGGCCGGCGCCCTCGTCGTGCCACTTCGCTACGCGGTCGACGGCATCTGGCGCGGCACCCCGCGCCGGACGCTGATGGACTACGCAGCCGGCCAGCCCGCCATCCTGCGCCTCGACCCGCCGAACGACGCCGAACGCGAGCCCGTCCCGCCGCCGCTCCAGCGCGAGACCATCGACACGATCAGCGCCGCCGCCCTGCTTGCCCACCGCGCCACCTCCACGGGGCGCTGTGACGGCGCCGCCCGCACCTTCGATGGCCGCCGCTTGTTTGAGGTCGAATCCCGCACCGGCGGCTGGGAGCCACTGCCCGGCAACAATGCCCCGGCCACCGCCGGCTCTGCCCTGCGCTGCGACTTCGAGGGCCGCCTGCTCGCCGGCTTCCTGCTCGACGGCGACCGCAACGCCGCTGCTCGCCCGCAACAGGGCACCGCCTGGTTGGCCCGCCTCACTCCAGACGCCCCGATGCTGCCGGTGCGCCTGCACTTCACAATCCGCTGGCTCGGCGGCGCCACCATGACCCTGACCGGAATCCGTCCCGATGGCCCGCCACTGGTGGGCCAGCGCGCCGACGCCGACGCGGCGCCGCTGCGGCGGTAGACAGCAAGGTTGGCCGGGTCAGCGCCCGCCGAACAGCCGTCGCAGCCACGCCCAGAAGCCGCGTTGCGGCGGTGGGGCAGGGGGCTCCGCTGCCTGCGCGACCGGCGTCGGAGCTTGCTCGCCCGGCAGCACCTGCCACGCTGGGGTCGGTGTCTGCGTGATGGCGGGCTCTGGCTGGGGTGCTGACGGCTCTGGCGCTTGCGCGATCGGCATCCCCTCGGCGGGCGGCGCCTTTTCTGGCACCGGCACTGCCACCGTCACCGACGCTGGGTCGGCCGTCAGCGCCACGCGAAACGCCACGCACCAGTTCCACAGCGGATAGGGTTTGCCGACCAGTTCGGCAATGTCCGCCCCCGGATACTGCCCGCTGCCCGCATGGTATTCGTAGGCTTGGCTCGCCTCGGTCGGGTCGCTGTCACGCAGGTTGCCATAGCCGCCATGCGCCGCCTGGCCGGCATACCACAGCACCGAGTTCTCGCCCGGTGGTCGTTCCAGTACCAGCAATACGCACGCCCCGGCTACCACCGCCGCCGCGATCACACCGATCCGTCCGGTGTCGTCGGTCACGCTGAACCCGCCATCGGCGAAGGTCGTGGCCTTGGTCCGTACGTAGCACGGACCAAACACCAGCGGCGGATGCGGCACATGGAAGTCCACCAGCACCTGGGTGCCCCGCCATGTCGCCTGCAGCGGATGAAGCGGCTTCCAGCCCTCGCCGAGGTCCAGCACCTTGTGCATCACCTTGCCGAATTGCTGCCCCAGCCAGCGATAGCCATTGGCATCCAAGTGCCCGCCTTTCTCGGTCACGGGATAGGCCGGGCCGACCATGAACCAGTCCGGCAGCCCATAGGCGCAATCCAACTGCGCCATCGGGATCGCCAGGTCGGTGGAGTCGCGCACATAGATGCCGCTGACCTGGTGGGTGAACACCGCCGGGGTGTTCGCCTGCCCGGCGATCCCCGCCACAACGTCCCGGTTGAAGTCGGCCTGCAGCTTTGCCGAAAGCGCCACGAATTCCGCCCGGTCGCCGGTGCCGCTGGTGCCGACCGCGTTGTTCTCGCCGAACAGCCAGACGAGCGCGGCCACCCCATAGCTGCCGCCCGCCGCCGTGGCCAAGCGTTTTGCCTCCATCGCCGCCATCCGCGGGCGGTTGAACAGCCCCGCACCCAGGCTCAACTGCTCGACCGACCGCCCACCGACGCCGCAGGAACTGGCGACGAAGCGCCCGGCGAAACTGCCATCGCCGCGCACCCGGCGCAGCGCCAACTGCCGCCCGCGCAGGAGATCCAGCGCCCCTTCCAGCACCGTCTCGCCCAGTGCATTGGCCCCGGGCGGCAGCGCCGCCGCCGCATCGGCCTCCAGCACCTCGCCCTGGGGTGCGTTGCGCATCACGGTGGCGACCAACGGCCGGAATTCCGCGGCGCCGGCCGGCACCCACTGCGATCCGTTTTCGCTGATGCCGTGCACCGATGCGCCGATCATCAGGCTGTCGTGCCGCTGCTCCACCGACAGTGCTGGCCAACCCTCCCAGCCGCTCGACAGCGACTGGCCATAGGCGATCACGTGGTTGAAATCCCACACCGGCCGCGCGGCCGTGCGGTTCGCCATCGCCACGAACTCAGCCGAGCGCACACCTGCCGCTGTTGCCCGGGCCGAGATTTCGTCAAGCGCATATCGTGGCGCATCGGACACGTCTGGCTGCGGCAAATCAGGCTCCGGCGACGAAAGCGTGACGACGGTGGGCGGGATCGCCGGAGGTCTGAATCACGCGATTAAACAAGGCGTCAGAATGGCATGGGCGCTGGCGGTGCGCCTACACCACCTGGTTCAGTAGCGCCACTTCGCCGCGCCACTGCCGCGACAGGTTCTCCATCAGAATATCGAGAACATTGTCCTCGTAGCGCCGCGTCTCGCCGGCGGTGTGTGGGGTGATGAAGGCACCGGGCGCCTCCCACAGCGGGCTGTCCGCCGGCAGCGGTTCGTCCCAGGTCACGTCGATCCCGGCCCCGGCGATGGTGCCGGCCTGCAACGCGGCGATCAGCGCCGGCTCGTCCACCACCCGCCCGCGTGCACAGTTCACCAGATAGGCCGAGGGCTGCATGGCGGCCAGCGC
>JBBQOT010000426.1:0-3687 GCA_038331165.1 Acetobacterales bacterium | reverse complement strand
CCCGGCCCCAGCGGGTCCAGGGCAGAGCCCTGGCCTTGCTTTCCGCCTCCCCCACCCATGACTAACATCCTCGTCCCCCTGCTCGGCATCGCGACGGTGTTGTTGGTCGCGTGGGCCTTGAGCGAGGACCGCCGCGCGGTGCCGTGGCGCACGGTGGTGGGCGGCATGGCGTTGCAGTTGGCCTTGGCGCTGGTGCTGATCGGCTTTCCGCCGGCCACCAGGGCGGTGCTGGCGGTGAACGACGCGGTGCATGCGCTGCAGGCGGCCACCGATGCGGGCACGCGGTTCGTCTTCGGCTATCTCGGCGGGCCGCCTTATCCCTTCGCCGAACCCTTTCCCGGGGCGGCATTCGTGCTGGCGTTCCGGGCGTTGCCGCTGGTGCTGGTGATATCGGCGCTGGCGGCGCTGCTGTTCCATTGGGGCGTGTTGCAGCTGGTATCACGCGGTTTCGCCTGGGTGCTGCGGCGCTCGCTGGGCATTGGCGGCGCTTTGGGCCTGGGCGCGGCAACGCACATCTTCGTCGGCATGATCGAGGCGCCGCTGTTGATCCGCCCCTGGCTGTCGCGGTTGCAGCGCGGCGAGCTGTTCGCGCTGATGACCTGCGGCCTGGCGGGCATCGCCGGCACCATGATGGTCATCTACGCCGCCATCCTCGGCCCGGTGATCCCCGACGCCTTGGGCCACATCATGATCGCCTCGGTCATCTCCACCCCCGCCGCGCTCGCCATCGCCGCCCTGATGGTGCCGTTCCGCCCGAACGACGACGCAGCGCATATCGTGCTGCCCAACCCGCCGGTCAGCGCGTTGGACGCGGTGGTGAAGGGCACGGCCGAGGGCCTGCCGATCCTGGCCGGCATCATCGCCGTGCTGCTGGTCACGGTGGCGCTGGTGGCGCTGGCCAACAACGCGCTGGCCGTGTTGCCGCACTGGAGCGGCGCGCCGATCACCCTGCAGGGCCTGTTCGCGCTGCCGTTCCGCCCGCTGATGTGGCTGATCGGCGTGCCCTGGGGCGAAACGGCGGTGGCCGCACAGCTGATGGGCACCAAGACGGTGCTGAACGAGTTCGTCTCCTATATCGGCCTGGCGGGCACCCCGGCCGAGGCACTGTCGCCGCGCAGCCGCATCATCCTCACCTACGCCATGTGCGGCTTCGCCAATTTCGGCAGCTTGGGCATCCTGATCGGCGGCATGGGCATCATGGTGCCGGAGCGGCGCGCCGAAATCGTCGCCCTCGGCTTTCGCGCCATCCTGGCCGGCACGCTGGCCACCTGCACCAGCGGCGCGCTGGCGGGGCTGTTGACGTAGCCCACGCGGCCGCTGGCGGTTCAACCCGGCGCCGACCGCTCCATGGTCTGCGAGCGCAGCAGGTCCCGATACGGCCCGGGCCGGCCGGCCAGTTCCTCCGGCGCCCCGTCATCCACCACCCGCCCCGCTTCCATCACCACGATCCGGTCGAAGTTCTTCAGCGTCGAAAGCCGGTGCGCCACCGCAATCACCGTGCGCCCCACCATCAACTTGTCCAGCGCCTGCTGGATCAACTGCTCCGACTCCGTATCGAGCGCGCTCGTCGCCTCATCCAGCAACAGGATCGGCGCGTCCTTCAGCAACGCCCGCGCAATCGCCAGCCGTTGCCGCTGCCCGCCCGACAGCCGCGTGCCCCGATTGCCCACCGGCGTATGAAACCCCTGCGGCATCGCCTCGATGAAATCCCGGCAGCGCGCGGTCTCCACCGCATGGGCCAATTCGGCATCGCTCGCCTCGGGCCGCGCATACCGCAGATTCTCCATCACCGTGCGGTTGAACAGCGCCACATCCTGCGGAACGATGGCAATCCGCGCATTGAGGCTATCCAGCGTCACCCCGCGAATATCGTGCCCGTCGATCGTCACCGCCCCCTGCTCCACGTCGTAAAAGCGTTGCAGCAACGATATGACGGTGGACTTGCCCGCGCCCGACGCCCCCACCAGCCCCACCCGCTGCCCCGGCTCGATCACCAGATCGAGCCCATGCAGAATGCGCCCGCGCCCGGGATAGGCGAACTGCACCCCGCGGAACGCCACCCGCCCCGGCCCCGGCGGCAGCACCCCCGCATCCAGCGCATCCGGCATCTCATGCGGCAGCAGCAGCGTGCCGATCGCCTCGTCCAGCCGCGCCACATGCTGCGTCAGGTCCACCAGCGACACCGCAAGGTCGCGCGTGCCGTGCAGGATGGTGAAGCCCAGCGAGGAGATCAGCACGATGTCGCCCGCCGACGCCTGCCCATCCAGCCACATCTGCACCGCCCAGGCCAACAGCCCCGCCGTGATCACCGCCGTTTGTGCGGCATGCAGCAGCCGCAGCCTCTCCAGATACAGCAGGCTGGCGCGCCGGGCGGCCATCTCGGTGCCGATCCGATCGTCGATGCGCTTGTGCTCGCGCAGCAGCGCCCCGAACACCCGCACCACCGACATGTTCGAGATCACGTCGACCAACTCGCCGTCCACCCCCGCCGCCTTCTCGGCGAAGTTCCGGTGGATCGGCGTGCCGGCAACCGCCAGCCGATAGATGATCGCCGCCATGGTGAACGCCACGCCGGCCAGCGCCAGCGCCATCACCGGGTTGACCGAGCCGATCAGCCCGATCGCCAGCAGCACCGCCAGGATCGGCGGCAGCACGGTCCACGCCGCGGTGTTCTCGGTCTGGAACACGGCGTTGGAGGTCGCGGTGATCCGGCTGGCCATGGTGCCGGGCATGCGCTCGGCGAAATACGCCGGCGAGTGTCCGGCCAGGTGCACGAACAGGTCGCTGCGCAAATCGCCGGTCACCCGCACGAACACGTGTGCGGCCACCCAGCCACCGATGCGCCACAGGAAGTTGTCGGCCACGACCAGCGCGGTGAGCATGATGAAAACCCGCCAGATGGCGCCCGCCCCGGCCTCCCGCCCCTGGCTGACCACGTCGATCAGCGCCTTCAGCCCGTACTGGGTGAAGACCGAGCAGAACACCGCGGCCACCACCGAGGCCAGAATCACGCCATGCCCCAGCTTGTGCCGGCCCACGTAGTGCAACAGGAAGCCCAACGGGCGCCCGTGATAGCGGATGATCGGCGGCTGGTTGGGCGGCATGGTCACGTGCTGCAATTCCTGTCCGCGGCGGTCGCGTGCGCGTACCATAGCAATACCGCGCCAGCACGGCGCCCCCCCAAAGCACGCCGGATGCCTGCGGGGCAATGGCGACGCGCCCCCGATGGTGCCACATTTCCCGCCCATACCGCCCCTCTTGGCGGCACACCGGCGCCCGAGGATAACCCGCACGATGCGCATCGCGCAGATCGCCCCGCTGTTCGAAACCGTCCCGCCGCGGCACTACGGCGGCACCGAACGGGTGGTGCATTGGCTGACCGAATCGCTGGTGGCGATGGGCCACGACGTCACCCTGTTCGCCGCCGGCGACAGCCGCACCTCGGCCCGCCTCGTGCCGGTGCGCGACACCGCCGCCCGCTTCGTGCGCAACTTCGAGGTCAACAACGCCCCCTATGCCCGCATGATCGAGCTGGTGCGCCGCGCCGCCGATGACTTCGACGTGCTGCACTTCCATATCGACTTCCACCCCTTCCCGGTCTTCACCCGCCCCCCCCCCCCCATAGTCAACACCCAGCACGGCCGGCGCCAACCCGTAAGGGTTGCCCGCAAAAACGGCCAGTTGCCC
>JBBQOT010000425.1:0-3693 GCA_038331165.1 Acetobacterales bacterium | reverse complement strand
GCCGTCGGTGGCCGAGAGCATATCCACGCTCTCCAGCAGCCCGGCGGGACCCGCGCCGGGTGTGGGAGTGAGACCGGGGCCGGGCTCCGGCGTGGCCGAGGGGGTCGGGAGAATGGGCGGCGCCGGCGGGATCGGCGGCTCGCCCATCGGCGGCAGGTCGTCGTATGGGTCCATCCCGCGCGCCGGCAAGCGCAGCGTCATGCCGCGCAGTTCCTCGTGCAGCGCGTCGATCCGCAGCTCCAGGTCGCGCAGCCTGGCGCGCAGCCCGAAGGTGCTGAACGGCATGAGCAGGAACAGCGCGAAATACAGCGCAACGGGCACCAACAGCGCCACCACCGCCCACCAGGGCAGCCAATCCGGCAGGGAGACGCTTTGTAGATCCATGCCCCATCATGCCAGCCCTGGATTTTGCCGCAATCCCGTGCGATCAGGCGCCGCATCGCGAGGTATACGTCATGAAACTGCTGATTCCCGGCCCCGTCACCACCCACCCCGACGTCCGCGCCGCCATGGCCGAGGACATCGCGCCGTGGGACAACGATTTCCGCCCGGTGCTGGCCGACGTGCTGGCGCGGCTGCTGCCGATTGCCGGTGGCGACCCGCAGACGCACGCGGCACTGGTGCTGCAGGGCTGCGGCCATTTCGTCACCGAGGCAGCCTTGCGCAGCTACATGGCGCCGATCGGCCACCCCAACGCCGGGCGCATCCTGATCCCGGCGATCGGCGCCTATGCCGACCGCATGGCACGCCTGGGCCGCGAGGCCGGGCGCGACGTGGTCACCCTGGCGCTGCCCGACCAGGTGCCGGTTGATCCGCAGGCAGTCGCCGCCGCCCTGGCCGCCGACGCCACCATCACTCATGTCGGTGCTGTCTATAGCGAGACCGGCACCGGGGTGATCCACGATGTCGCCGCCATCGGCGCCGTTGTGCGCGCCGCCGGCAGGCGCATGATCGTCGATGCCGTCTCGGCATTCGGCGCCTTGCCGCTCGACCTCGCGGCGCAGCCGGAGATCGACGCCGTCGTGTTCACCTCGAACAAGTGCTTCGAGGGCCTGCCCGGGCTGGGCTTTGCCATCGGCCGGCTCGATGGGTTGGCAGCCAACCAGGGCAACGCGGGAAGCTGGAGCTTCGACCTGCATTCGATCTGGGAGATGGGGCTACGCTCGCCCGGCAGCTTCCGCTTCACCCCGCCGGTGCAGGTGGTGTCGGCCTTCCGCGTGGCGTTGGGGATCTACGAAGCCGAGGGAGGCCGACCGGCGCGCCTGGCCCGTTATCGCGCAAATGTCGACGCGCTATACGATGGCGTCCAGCGGCTGGGCCTGTCGCCCTATGTGCCGCGCGCGCACCAGGGGCCGGTGGTGATGAACACCCATGCCCCCGCCGACCCGGCCTGGAACCTGCAAACCTTCGTGGATGGGTTGAAGCGGCGGGGGTTTCTGATCAGCAATTTCTACAACACCCCAACCGCCAGCTTCCGCGTTGGCTGCATCGGCGCGATCACGCCGGACGACATGCGCGACTTCGTCGCCGCAATCGACGCAGTGCTGGGCGAGATGCAAATCCGCAACCGCTCGCCCCAACCGGCGGCGGCCTGAGTTGCGCCCGACTGCGGGCTGCCCCCATAGGCGCGAAGATAAGGGAAGCTGGGCTCTGCCCAGACCCGCCAGGGGCCAAGCCCCTGGACCTTACCCTTTTACGAAAACGAAAATTTTCAATAATTTGATAACCTGGGAACGCCAAGAATTTCTTGGCTGGGCCAGAATCCGCAGATTGATACGTGGGTTCGATTGGTTGCCGCTGGCACGGTCACTAAAGGTAATGGGATCAAAGGGTCTCTGACCCTTTGCGGGTCGAGGGCAGAGCCCTCGCCTTCCTTATCTTCGCGCTGATAGGGCTGCCCCCCCTTTGGCATCCCCGCCTGTTTCGCCTAGCTTCCGCTCGATGAGCACCGACCTTGAAATCGCCCGCGCCGCCACGCCCCGCCCGATCGTCGAGATCGCCGCTCGTGCCGGCATTCCCGCCGATGCACTGGTGCCCTATGGCCGCACCAAGGCCAAGATCGAGTGGGACTTCATCCGCTCGCTCGACACCCGGCCCGACGGCGCGCTGGTGCTGGTCACCGGCATCAGCCCCACCCCGGCCGGCGAGGGCAAAACCACCACCACCGTCGGCCTGGGCGATGCGCTGAACCGCATCGGCACCCGCGCCATGATCGCGCTGCGCGAGCCCAGCCTCGGCCCGTGCTTCGGCGTGAAGGGCGGCGCCACCGGCGGCGGCTACGCCCAAGTGCTTCCGATGGAGGACATCAACCTGCACTTCACCGGCGACTTCCACGCCATCACTTCGGCGAACAACCTACTCGCCGCCATGCTCGACAACCACATCTACTGGGGCAACGAGCTGGGCATCGACCCGCGGCGGATTTTCTGGCGCCGGGCGCTGGATATGAACGACCGCGCCCTGCGCTCCATCGTCGGCAGCCTCGGCGGTGTGGCCAACGGCTTTCCGCGCGAAGATGGATTCGACATCACGGTGGCCTCGGAGGTGATGGCGGTGCTGTGCCTGTCGCGCGACCTCGACGATTTGCACGCCCGGCTCGGCCGCATGGTGGTTGCCGCGCGGCGCGACGGCAGCTTCGTGACCGCTGCCGACCTGCACGCCGACGGCGCCATGGCGGTGCTGCTGCGCGACGCGCTGATGCCCAACCTGGTGCAATCCATCGAGGGCACACCCGCGCTGATCCATGGCGGGCCGTTCGCCAACATTGCCCATGGCTGCAACTCGGTGATCGCCACCAGGTTGGCGCTCAAGCTGTCCGATGTGGTGGTTACCGAAGCCGGGTTCGGCGCCGACCTCGGGGGCGAGAAATTCCTCGACATCAAGTGTCGCCAGGCCGGGCTGGCGCCATCCTGCGCCGTGGTGGTGGCCACGGTGCGGGCGCTTAAGATGCATGGCGGCGTGGCCCGTAAAGACCTCGCCCCCGAGAACGTCGCGGCCGTCGCGCGCGGGG
Source organism: Acetobacterales bacterium (assembly GCA_038331165.1). Lineage (GTDB taxonomy): Bacteria > Pseudomonadota > Alphaproteobacteria > Acetobacterales > Acetobacteraceae > CAMDGX01. The sequence continues at coordinate 683 of JBBQOT010000425.1, read as the reverse complement.
TGGTGAACCTCGCCCGCCATGTGGAAAACCTGCAGAAATTCGGCCTGCCGGTGCTCGTTGCGCTGAACCGCTTCACCGGCGACACCGCGGCGGAGATCGCGGCGATTTCCGAGGCGATGGCGGCACTCGGCACTGAAACCCATCTGTGCACCCATTGGGGCGACGGCGGTAAAGGCGCGGAGGGTCTTGCCCGCGCGGTGGTCGCACAGATCGCCGCCAAGACCGCCGCCTACAAGCCGCTTTATCCGTCGAGCCTGAAACTGGCCGAGAAGATTCGCGCCATCGCCCAGGGCATCTACCGCGCCGACGACATCGACCTTGCATCCGGGGTGGCGAAAAAGCTGGAAAGCTTCGAGAAGGCGGGCTTCGCCGACGTGCCAGTGTGCATCGCCAAGACGCAGTACAGCTTCAGCAGCGACCCCACCCTGCTCGGCGCGCCGGTCGGCCACACGCTGACGGTGCGCGACGTGCGCCTGTCGGCTGGCGCCGGCTTCGTGGTGGCGGTGTGCGGCGACATCATGACCATGCCCGGGCTGCCGCGCGTGCCGGCGGCCAATTCGATCACTCTGAACGACCTGGGCGGGATCGAGGGGCTATTCTGATAACAGCCGCCGTAACAAATTGCACTCTTCAGCCAAGGCCAGGGCTTCGCCGTTGCGGCGCGAAGCCGCACCGCAGGGACC
>JBBQOT010000424.1:0-3704 GCA_038331165.1 Acetobacterales bacterium | reverse complement strand
GCGCGCCTTCGCGCGCCGGCCGTCGCCCTGGGAACCCCTTACTGGAGTTTTGTTTGGGGAAGGGGGCCATCGGGATTTTACAACCACCGTGATGGCCCCCTTCCCCAAACAACACTTAAACAAATGGAGTCCAGAGGCGCTGCCTCTGGCGGGTCCAGGGCAGAGCCCTGGCCTTACTTATCTCACCTCAGGCCCTTAGCGCCAAGGCGCGCCCGACCGTGGGCGCCCCTTGGCTGTGCGGCTCAGGCCGCCGGCATGCGGTGCAGGGCACACAGCTTGGTGCCGTCGGGGTCACGCAGATAGGCCAGGTACATCGCGCCACTGCCGCCCTGGCGAATGCCCGGCGGGTCCTCGTTGGCGGTGCCGCCATTGGCCATGCCGGCCGCGTGCCAGGCGTCGGCCTGGGCCGGGCTGGCCATGGCAAAGCCGATGGTGCCGCCATTGGCGTGGGTCGCTACCTTGCCGTCGATTGGCTTGGTAACCAGGAATACGCCGCCGTTATGGGCGTAAATCAGACGACCCTTGGCATCCTGCACCCCGGGCTTGCCGCCGATGGCGATGAAAAGGGCGTCGTAGAACGCCTTCGATCGGGCGATATCGTTGCTCCCGACCATCATGTGGCTGAACATGTCGTATTCCTTCTGGCCTGGGGCGTCATGCCCCGCTGCTTTGGCGCGGCGAACAAACCACGATTGGCACGCCTGGGAAAGACGCGCCACGGCGCCAGGTCGGGGCGGGGCAACACCGGGAATTCACCCGCCCTTAACCCGGCGGGCAGACAACCGCACGTCTGATCCGCAAGGGACACTTCATGTTCGGCAGGCTGGTGCGACGCGCCGCATCGACGAAGGGGGCAGGCTCCGCCACGCCGCCGGCGCCGGATGTCCAGCCGACGCCAATCCGGGCGAAGCCGGCGCCCGAAGCCCTGCCAGCGGCCGATCCGGCCGAGGCGGCCGAGGCCATGGCCCGCGAGCGGCTGCGCGCCTTTGCCTTCGCAGCGGCCGACATGCTGCTGGAAACCACGGCCGATGGCACTATCACCTTTGCCAGCGGCAGCTTCGAGGCACATTTCGGCGAGCCGGCGTCCGCCATGGTGGGCCGGCGCATCGCCATCCTGCTGTCGCCCTCCGACCGCGCGACGCTGGCCATGGCGCTCTCGCTGGTCGCCGTGCGCGGCCGGCTCGCGCCGATGATCCTGCACCTCGCCGACCCCGCCCGCAGCCCGGCCGTGCTGGCCGCGCGGCTGGTGGCCGGGCCGACGCCACGGCTGTGCTTCACCATTGGCCCGGTACCAGTGCCGCCAAGCGATCCCGGCGACGCGCAGGCCGCCCAAGCACCGGTCGATTTCGCCCGCGAGGCCGACGAGCTGATGCGCGCCGGCAGCTCCGGCCCGCTCGGGCTGGTGGAGGTGCATGGCTGGGCCGACGTGAAAAGCCGCCTGACCGCCGCCGAGCAGCAGCGACTGCGCCAGGGCATGGGCGCTTTGATGGGCGAATCCGGCGCCGGCGCGCGCGGCACCGAGCTGGCCGAGGGGCGCTTTGGCGTGCTCGGTATGCCACATAACGGCATCGACGCACTGGTGCGAAAGCTCGACCAGTTCCTGGCCCGCTCGGGCGCGCGCAACATCGCGCGCGTCGGCGGCACCGAGCTGACGCTGGATGCCGCCGGCATGTCGCCAGCAACCGCGCACCGCGTGCTGCGTTATGCCGTGTCGCGCTTCACCGCCGAGGGCACGGCAGGGGTCAACGCCGTAGGCGGGGCCGGCGGGCTGTCCGGCATCCTGGCGCAGGCCGAGATGCGCACCCAGTCGGTGCGCGCGGCGCTCATCGGCCACCGGTTCCGCCTGGCGTTCCAGCCGGTAGTCGACCTGCGCAGCCGTGCGGTCCACCACTACGAGGCGCTGCTGCGCCCGATCGCCACCCCAGGCATGCCGATGGGCAGCATCCAGGAATTCGTCACCTTCGCCGAGGCGGTGGGGTTGGCCGAGGTCATGGACATGGCGGTGATGGAACAGGCGCTGATGGCACTGCGCGCGGCACCGGGCGCCTCGGTGGCGGTCAACATGTCGGGGTTGTCGGCCCAAAGCCTGGAGTTCCGCGACCGGCTGTTCGCGCTGCTGGAGGAGATGCGCCCGGTGATCGGCCCGCCCGAGGCCGGGCGCCTGCTGGTGGAACTGACCGAAACCTCGGAGATCGACGACGTCGATGCGGCCGCCGCCACGGTGGCGGGATTGCGCGCGCGCGGCGTGAAGATGTCTCTGGACGATTTCGGCGCCGGGTCAGCCGGCTTCCGCTACCTGCAACAATTCCCGGTGGACTACGTGAAGATCGACGGCAGCTTCGTGCAGGCAGCCGAACACGGCGCGCGTGGGCGCGGCATGGTCGCCTCGATGGTCGAGCTTGCGGGTGCCGCCGGCGCGCAAACCGTGGCCGAGATGATCGAGACCGACGAACAGGCGGCCCTGATGCGCGAACTCGGCGTGCACCAGGGCCAAGGCTGGCTGTTCGGCCGGCCCGGCGGGTTGCCAGGGGCAAAACGCTAGACGCGAGACCATGTGATACCGCGGCGCGGATTCCTGCGATAACCGGTTCTCAAGCCCGCCGGCACCATCCGCCGGGCGCTGTTGCCGGAGTGTGCCGATGCGCGGCCTGATTGCCCTGGTTGCCGATGTCTGGCGGCTCGCCCGCCCGTACTACGTGTCCGACCAGCGCTGGTCGGCGCGGCTGTTGCTGGGCGCCATCATCGCCCTCGATCTCAGCCGGGTCGGCATGACGGTACTGCTCAGCTTCTGGAACCGCGCTTTCTACAACGCGCTGCAGGACAAGAACTGGGACGATTTCATCGGCCTGCTGCTGTTCTGGCGGCAAACCAAGGACGGCTTCTTCCCCGGTTTCTGCTTGGTCGCCGCCGTCTATATCGTGGTGGCGATCTACCGCACCTATCTGAGCCAGTGGCTGGAAATCCGCTGGCGGCGCTGGATGACCGAACAGCTCATCGACGACTGGCTGGCGCATCGCGCCTATTTCCGCCTCAGCCTGCAATTGCCGCAGGAAGGCGGCAGCGAGGCCGACCCGATGCGCCACAGCGCCGACAACCCCGACCAGCGCATCGCCGAGGACACCAGGGAGTTCGTGCAGGACACGCTGCGCCTCGGCCTCGGCCTGCTGTCGAGCGTGGTGTCGCTGTTCAGCTTCCTGACCATCCTGTGGTCGCTGTCCGGCGCCTTCACCCTGCTGGGCGTGCCGATCCCCGGCTATCTCGTGTGGGTGGCGGTGATTTATGCCCTGCTGGGCACTTGGCTGACCCACCTGGTCGGCCGGCCGCTGGTGATGCTCGACTTCATCCAGCAGCGGGTGGAGGCGAATTTCCGCTTCGCGCTCGCCCGGCTGCGCGAGAACGTCGAAGGCATCGCGCTGCATCGCGGCGAGGCCGCCGAGGCTGCCGCGCTGAAACAGCGCTTCGCGGCGCTGGCCGACAACTGGTGGGACATCATGTGGCGCACCAAGAAGGTGATCGCGCTCACTACCGGCTACAACCAGATCGCCAGCGTGTTCCCGATCGCCGTGGTGGCGCCGCGGTTCTTCCGCGGGGAGATCACGCTGGGGATGCTGACCCAGACCGCCGGCGCGTTCGGGCGGGTGGAGGAATCGCTGAGCTTCTTCGTCAATGCCTACCGCACCCTGGCGGCGTGGCGCGCGACGGTC
>JBBQOT010000423.1:0-3705 GCA_038331165.1 Acetobacterales bacterium | reverse complement strand
TCGGCCTTCCACTTCAGGTATTCGTCCCACAGGTTCACCGTGCCCGGGGGCGGGCGCTGACGGCCGGAGGATGAACCGTAGAAGCGCAGGGCGAACTGGAAGAAGGGTGCTCCTTCGGCACGGGCGTACGCTTCCTCGTCGGTTTTGGCGCACATGAAGTAGCTGACCAGGGCCATGTTCGGGTTGGTCTGGTAGTCGGCCAGTTTGTCGAGCCGCTTGGTGATGGCGTTGTAGTAGGCGTGCACCCAGGCATGGGCGGCATCCGCGCTGACGAACTGGAAGCCGAGTGCGCCGATGCCGCGCCGCCCGGCCATGTCGATGGTTTCAAGCTGCGAGCATGCGACCCACAGCGGCGGGTGGGGGGACTGGATCGGCTTGGGCAGCACGTTGCGCAGTGGCATCTTGAAATAGGGGCCGTCGTATGCGCAGCCGCCGTCGCGGAACATGGGCATCACCGCGCGCACGCCGTCTTCCCAGACCGCGCGCTTGGTTTCCATGTCGCGGTCGAACGGGCCGAGTTCGGTGATGCTCGCACCTTCGCCCATGCCGAATTCGACGCGGCCGCGGCTGAGCAGGTCCAGCGTTGCGACCTTTTCGGCGACGCGGGCGGGGTGGTTGGTGGTGAGCTGGATGATGCCGTGCCCCAGACGAATCTTCTTCGTCCGCATTGCGGCGGCGGAGAGGAACATCTCGGGCTGTGGCGAGTGGGAGTATTCTTCCAGGAAGTGGTGCTCGACCTCCCAGGCATAGTCGTAGCCCAGCGTGTCGGCCATTTCGACCTGGGCGAGGGCGTTGTGCAGCAGGTTCATGTCGCTGTCGCGCGCCCATTGCATGGCTCCCGGGGGGCGCGGGTTTTGCAGCTCGTAGAAGATGCCGAATTTCATGACCGATTACTCTACTTGTTGCCGCAAACGATAGGGGGGAAGTGCGCCCTCGCCAAGCGCGGGAGTTGTTCGTTGCAGCATCTGCGGTCAGGATAGCGGGAATCGCGCCCGGAACGCCCCCGAGCGCCCCTCAGGGAGAATGACCATGCGTCGTCGCGACATCCTCAAGACCGCGTTGGCCGGCAGTGCTGCACTCGCCGCCCCGTCGATCGTGCTGGCGCAGAACGCGCGCACGCTGCGCTTTGTGCCGCATGCCGACCCGGCCTCGCTCGATCCGGTGTGGACCACCGCAGATGTCACCCGCAACGTGTCGCTCGCCGTCTACGACACGCTGTACGGCGTGGACAAGGGCGGCAACCCGCATCCGCAGATGCTCGCCGGCGCCACCCTGTCGGCCGACCGGCTGACCTGGGAAGGCACGCTGCGCGACGGGCTGAAGTTCCATGACGGCTCGCCAGTGCTGGCGCGCGATGCGGTGGCGTCGGTGACGCGGGCGTTCAAGCGCGATCCGCTGGGCCAGGCGGCGTCGGCGCGGATGAACGAGATGACGGCGCCGACCGACAAGACGATCCAGATCAAGCTCAAGACGCCATTCGGGCTGCTGCCGACGGCGCTGTCGGCGTATACGACGGCGGTGATGCCGGAGCGCATCGCCAAGACCGATGCCAACAGCCAGATTCCCGAGGTGATGGGCAGCGGGCCGTACAAGTTCAGGACGGATGAACGGATTCCGGGCGCGCGGATCGTGTTCGAGAAGAATGCCGATTACGTGCCGCGCCCGGCCGGCGACGTGGATAGCTTCACCGCCGGGCCGAAAGTGCCGCATTTCGACCGCGTGGTGTGGACCATCATGCCCGACCCGGCGACCGCGATGGCGGCGATGCAGAACAACGAGATCGATTGGTGGGAGAACCCCACGATCGACCTGATCCCGACGCTGAAGAAGGATCGCCGCCTGGTGCTGGAGAACAAGGACCCGGCCGGCTCGATCGGCTGCCTGCGGTTCAACCACCTGATGCCGCCATTCGACAATCCGGCGATGCGCCGGGCGATCCAGATCGGGATGAACCAGCGCGACATGATGGAAGCGGTGGCTGGCGCGGAGCCGTCGATGATCCGCACGCCGGCGGGGTTGTTCATTCCGGGCTCGCCGTTGGCCAATGACGAAGGCTTCGACAAAGCCGGCAAGTGGGGCGACATCGAGGCGGCGAAGAAGGCGCTGATCGCCGCCGGCTACAAGGGCGAGCGGATTGTGGTGCTGTCGGCGACATCGATCCCCAGCATCTGGAACATGGCGCAGGTGGCCAACGACGCGATGAAGCGCATGGGGCTGAACATCGATGTGGCGGCGTTGGAGTGGGGCACGGTGGTGCAGCGCCGGGCGAGCCAGGAGACGATCGACAAGGGCGGGTGGAATATCTTCTACACCTATCTCGGCGGCGCCGGGAACATGAGCCCGGCGTCGATGTCTGCTGCGCGCGGCAATGGCCGTCAGGCCTGGTTCGGCTGGCCCACCATGCCGAAGATGGAGGAGTTGCGGAACCAGTGGTTCGAGGCGCCGACGCTGGATGCCCAGAAGGCTCTGGTGCGCCAGATGCAGGCGCTGAGCTGGGACGAGGTGCCGTATGTGAACCTGGGCAGCTATGTGGGCGTGACGGGGTACCACAACTATCTGAAGGGCATCCGCGACGGGTTTCCGCAGATGTATGGCGTCAGCCGCGCCTGACGCCTGCGCCGCCCGGATCAGTGGGGCTGCGCGCTAAGGCAGCCCCGCCACCGCGGTATCGACCAGCGCGAAGAAGCGGTCAGGGTCGAGGGTTTCGAGCAGGCGGGCGTTCGGTGCCAGGCCGAGGCGGCCCCAGCGGTCGATGACCGTGGCGCCGCGGCCTGGCCCGGGCCCGCAATCCATCGCCGCATGGACCGCGCGCGATGTAAACATGGCGGGGTCGAGCAGCCAGGCGATGGCGCAGGCGTCATGCTGGGGATGGCCGACGGTTTCGAGCCGTCGGGTCGGCGGCACGCTGGCCATGATGGCGCAGGCGGCTTGCCGGCAGGCCCCGGTGCCCTGGGCGAGGGCCGCGATGCGTGCCGGGGTGCATAGGGCCTGGGACGTCAGTTCCAGCGTCGCCAGGGTAATCGGCCGGCCGCAGGCGAGCACCACGGCCAGCGCCTCGGGGTCGCTCCAGGCGTTGAATTCGGCGGCTGGGGTGACATTGCCCTCGCCCCAGGCGCCGGTCATCAGCACGATCTCGGCAACGTTGGCGGCCAAGGCCGGTTCGGTGGCCAGGGCAAGGGCCAGGTTGGTGGCCGGGCCGATGCCGACCAGGGTGAGGCCGTCCGGACCGGCAGCGCGCAGGGCGGCGCGGATCGCGTCGGCGGCGATGCCAGGGCTGGCCGGGGGGCCTTCGGGCAGTTGCACGCCACCGATGCCGTTTTCGCCGTGGACATAGGCGGCATCTTCGAAACCGCCGAGCAGCGGGCGGTCGGCGCCGGCCACCACCGGGATGTCGCGGCCGGTCAGGCCGACCAGAGCGCGGGCGTTGCGCAGAGTGTGCGCCAGGCCGACATTGCCGCCGGCGACGGTGACCAGGCGCACATCGAGCGCCGAGTTGCCGAGGGCAAGGAACAGCGCGATGGCGTCGTCGGTGCCGGGGTCGCAGTCGATGACGACAGGCAGCGGGGGAGGAGTGGGGTTTGCCATGATGTGGCCAGCTTGCCCGGGTCGTTTATGATGATCAACCGCTGTCTGTAATCGACATCAAGAAACAAGAATGGAGCTTTGCCCCAAACCCCACCAGGCCTCCGGCGCGCTCCCGCATGA
>JBBQOT010000422.1:0-3706 GCA_038331165.1 Acetobacterales bacterium | reverse complement strand
CTCGAACAAGGTACTTTTGGGCGGAAAATCCTTCGGTACATAACGCCATGCACATCCAGTGCTCAATATATAGAGAAGCCCGTTGACCACTTCGCGAATATCCACCGAACGCCGGCGCCCACCTCGCTTGGCCGGTGGGATAAGTGGACCGACCAACGACCATTCCTCGTCCGTCAGATCGCTGGGGTAGCGGAGCTGGTCACGGTTGTAGCGGTCGCGAGTCTCAGCGGTCCACATCGGTGGCCTCCCAACTTGAACGGCCTTCCTTGAATCACATCAGATTCGTATGACACAAGGAGTTTTCGGACGGACACTTAAATATATGAAAAATAAATGGGTTTCCAAAGGCCGTCGGCCTTTGGTGGGTCCAGGGCAAAGCCCTGGCCTTGCCTTTCCAATGCGAACATTCACCAGGACAATTGGTTCGAACCCCAAGCAATTGGCGAATCGCCCCACGCCCGCCGTGCTTGCTCGGCGCGGTTCGTTCCGACCATACTCCCCCCAACGAAACCCGCCGCGCACGGCGGCAGGCGGAGGAACAGGCCATGACCATCGGTGCGGCAATCGGCCGGCGCGCGATCCTGGCCGGCGTGGCGGGTGCTGCGGCATCGGGCACCGTCCAGGCCCAGGCGCCCACCACCCTGCGCGTCTTCACCGGCGGCCAGCAGCGCCCCGACGTGATGCGCCGCATCCTCGACCTCTACCAGGAGCGCACCCCGGGCGTGCGCGTCGAGATAGAGATCGGCGGCGCCACTTCCGACCAGCAGCAGCAATACCTCAACACCGTCCTGGCCAGCCGCGACTCGGCGCTCGATGTCATCCTGATCGACGTCATCCGCCCGGCGCAGTGGGCCGCGGCACGCTGGGCCGAACCGCTCGACGCCTACCTCGGCGCCGAGCGCGACGCGGTGATGGCCCGCTATTTGCCGGCCTAGCGCGAGGCCAACGTGGTCGCCGGCCGCGTCATGGCGCTACCGTATTTCGCCGACGCGCAGTTCCTGTATTTCCGCCGCGACCTGCTGGCCAAGCACCAGGTCACGCCCCCGCGCACCTGGGACGAGTTGGCCGCCGCGGCACAGAAAATCCTGGCCGCCGAATCCGCCGCCAACCCCAGCCTGCGCGGCTTCTCCGCCGCCGGCGCACCGATCGAAGGCACCGTCTGCACCTTCCTGGTCCCACTTTGGGGCATGGGCGGCACGCTGACCGACGCCCAGGGCAAGCTCGCCCTCGACCAGGCCCAGGGCCAGCGCGCGCTGGCAATGTGGGCCGACATGCGCACCAAGAACGTCACCCCCGCCAACATCGCCGAAATCGCCACCGATCGCATCCGCGTCGACATGCAGGCCGGCAACCTCATCTTTGCCATGCAATGGGGCTATGCCTGGAACCGCTTCCAGAACGACGCCGACAGCCAGGTGAAAGACCGCATCGGCGTCGTCCCGCTGCCCTCCTTTGCCGGCAACGCCGCCGCCACCTGCGTCGGTGGCTGGCAGGTCGCGGTCAGCGCCTTCTCCAAGAACAAGGACGCCGCGGTGAAGCTGCTGCGCTTCCTCTCCTCGCCCGAGGTGTCGAAGATGCAGGCCATCGCGGCCAGCCACCTGCCGGTCTTCCCCGACATCTACGACGACGCCGAAGTGCTCGCCGCCAACCCGTGGTTCCGCGACGCCCGCGCCGTGGTGATAGGGGCCCGCGCCCGCCCGGTCACCGCGCGCTACCCCGAGGTGTCCGAGGCGATCCGCACCGCTATGAACGGCTTCCTCGCCGGCACCCGCACGATCGACCAAACCCTGGCTGACATGACCCAGCGGCTGACCCCGGTCCTGCGCTAGCCCGGTGGCCCGGCTCCGCATTGGCCCGCTGGAGCGAGCCGAGCGGCGGCTGGGCCTGCTGCTGCTCACCCCCGCGTTGCTGCTGCTGTCCAGCGTGGTGCTCTATCCCATCGGCACGCTGCTATGGACCAGCACGCAACAGATGCACCTCGCCCAGCCCTGGCTGGAGGGCTTCGTCGGGCTGACCAACTATGCCCGCGCGCTCGACGACCCGCGCTTCTGGTCCTCGCTCGGCACCACGTTGCTCTACGTCGCCATCACCGTGCCGGGCGCGATCCTGGCCGGGCTGGGCCTGGCACTGCTGGCCAACCTGCCATTCCGCGTGAAGTGGCCGGTGCGCCTCGGCCTGTTGCTGCCCTGGGCGCTGCCGCTGGTCTTCGCCGGGTTGATCTTCCGCTGGTTCTTCGAATACGAGCAGGGCGTGGTGAACGGGCTGCTGCGCGGCCTCGGCTTCGCCCCGCTGCGCTGGCTGTCCACCCCCGAACTGGCGATGCTTGCCACCTGCCTGGCCATCGTCTGGAAATCATCCAGCTTCGTCGCCCTGGTGCTCCTGGCCGGGCTACAGGCAATCGCCGCCTCGCTCTACGAAGCCGCCGCCGTCGACGGCGCCTCGCCCCGGCAACGCTTCCGCCACGTCACCCTGCCCATGCTGCGCCCGGCCATCGTGGTGGCGCTGATCTTCCGCACCATCACCGCAATCCAAACCTTCGACATCCCCTATGCCATGACCGGCGGCGGCCCCGGCCACGCCACCGAAACACTGGCGATGTACGTGCACCGCACCACCATCGACGTGCTCGATTTCGGCTACGGCAGCGCGCTCGCCGCCCTGATGTTCCTGATCAGCCTGGCGATGACCTCGGTCTATATCCGCCAGACCCGCCGCGACGAGGGAAGCTGACCATGCGCCTGCCATCGTTCCGCCGCAGCACCTTCCTCGCCGCCCTGGTCATCGTCGCCAACGGCTTCATCCCCGCGGTCTGGATCCTGCTCACCTCGATGAAAACCGAAACCGAGCTGATGCGCGTGCCCATCACCGTGCTGCCCGACACGCCCACCATCGCCAACTTCGTGCGCGTCTTCGTCGACCAGCCGATGCTCACCTTCCTGCTCAACTCGCTCGCGGTGGCCGGCCTGTCCACGCTGCTCTGCGTGATCGTCTCGGCGCTGGCGGCCTATGCCATCGTGCGGCTGCGCGTACCGATGGGCACGCTGATCCTCTCAGCGATCGTGCTGGTGTCGATGTTCCCGCTGATCAGCCTGATGGTGCCGCTGTTCCAGATCATGCGCTCGCTGGAACTGCTCAACACCTGGCCGGCCCTGGTGCTGCCCTACGCCGTGCTGTCAATGCCGGTGTGCACGCTGGTGCTGGCCTCGTTCTTCCAGGACATCCCCGCCGACCTGGAACGCGCCGCCATGATCGACGGCTGCACCCGCGTCGGCGCCATGTGGCACGTGGTGCTGCCGCTGGCCGGCCCCGGCGTGTTCACCGCCGCCATCCTGGCCTTCGTCAATGCCTGGGACGAGTTCCTGCTGGCCGTCACCCTGTCGCCGCGCGTGCCCGCCCGCACCGTGCCGGTCGGCATCACACTGTACCAGGGCGAGTTCGCCTTCCCCTGGCCGATCATCTCGGCGGCCCTGATCGTCGCGATCGTGCCGGTCTGCCTGCTCATCGTGATCTTCCAGGAACGCGTGGTCGGCGGCCTGACGGCGGGTGGCGTGAAGGGCTGAACGTGATGCCAGCCACTGAAAGGAAAAGCGCCTCACCAGGCAAGGGCCCGGCGGCGGCCCGGGCCCCCCACCGGCCCAACCCCCGGACCAAATGGATGGGGTTGCAAAGAACCGCGGGCGATTGGGGGTGGAGGGGAGAAAGAAAC
>JBBQOT010000421.1:0-3707 GCA_038331165.1 Acetobacterales bacterium | reverse complement strand
CCTATGCCTATCTCGCGCGGGCACAGGTGCTGGCGCAGTCGCTCCGCCGCCTGCATCCAGACTGGTCGCTATGGGCGTTGATCACCGACCAGCCGCCGGACGGGCTTCCCACCGGAGCGCTCGACTGTTTCGACCGCGTGGTCCACGCCGCCGATCTCGGCATTCCCGCCTTCCCCGCCTGGCTGTTCAAGCACGACGTGGTCGAGGCCTGCACCGCCGTGAAGGCCACCATGCTGCGCCGGCTATTGGCGCAGGGGGCCGCCAAGGTGATCTACCTGGACCCCGACATCGCCGCCTTCGCCCCGCTCGACCTGCTGGCCGACCGCCTCGACACCGCCTCCATCGTGCTCACCCCGCACCAAACCGCTCCCGACACCACGCCCGCTGCCGCCGCCGACAACGAGGGCGGCTCGATGCGCTACGGCATCTACAATCTCGGCTTTCTCGGCGTGCGCAACGATGCCACCGGCCACGCCTTCGCGGCCTGGTGGGAGGAACGCCTGCTCGCCGCCTGCTACGACGCGCCGGAACGCGGCATCTTCACCGACCAGAAATACTGCGACCTGGTGCCCGGCCTGTTCCCCGGCGTGCACATCGAACGCGACCCGGGCTGCAACGTCGCCAGCTGGAACATCGCCCACCGCCCGATCCGCGTGACCCCAGCCGGCGAGGTCACCGCCGGCGGCCGCCTGCTGCGCTTCTACCACTTCACCAAGATCGGCCCACCCGGCACCCGCACCGCCGGCGACATCATGACCGAGCGCTACGCCGGCGATAATTTCGAGGCGTTCGAGCTTGTCGCCTGGTACAAGCGCGCCATCGCCGCCGCCGCCGTGCCGGCGCTCAACGCCGCCCCCTGGCACTACGCCCGCTTCGACGACGCCACCCCCATCCCGCGCGCCGCCCGCCTGTTGTGGCGCGCCCGGCCCGACCTGATGCGCGCCTTCGCCAACCCGTTCGCCGCCGATCAACTACGCGCCTGGCTGGCCGAACAGGAGCCCGCCATGCTGGCCGCCGCACCAGCGGTTGAAGCGGACCCGATTTCCGGATAACCCACGCCCAGGTCATTTCAGGTCGTATCCATGTCGCGCCGCTTCCTCGTCACCGGTGGTGCCGGCTTCGTCGGCAGCCACCTCGTCGCCGCCCTGCTGCAACAGGGCGCGGAGGTGGTGGTGTTCGACAACCTCACCACCGGCCACCGCGCCGCTGTGCTGCCCGGCGCCCGCCTGGTTGCCGCCGGCCTGGAAGATGAAGCCGCCCTCGCCACCGTGCTGGCCGAGGGCCGCTGGCACGCCGTGTTCCACTTCGCAGCACTCTCGCTGGTCGGCGACAGCATGCGCGACCCGATTGGCTATCTCGCCGCCAATGTCGGCAACGGCCTGCGACTGATCGATGCCTGCGTGCGCCACGGCGTGACACGCCTGGTGCTGTCATCCACCGCCGCCCTGTTCGGCACCCCCGACCGCATGCCGATCGACGAGGAAACCACGATCGCGCCCGGCTCACCGTACGGCGACAGCAAGTGGATGCTGGAACGCGCCCTGGCCTGGGCCGACCGCATCCACGGCCTGCGCTCGGCCAGCCTGCGCTACTTCAACGCGGCCGGCGCCGACCCGGCAGGCCGCCTGGGCGAGGACCACCGCCCCGAAACCCACCTGGTGCCCCTGGCCATCGACGCCATGCTCGGCCGCCGCGCCGAACTCGCAGTCTTCGGCACCGACTACGACACCCCCGACGGCACCTGCATTCTCGACTACATCCACGTCAGCGACCTCGCCACCGCCCATCTCGCCGTGCTCGACCGGCTGGACCATGCCAGCGTCACCTACAATTTGGGCACCGCCACCGGCCATTCGGTGCTGGAGGTGATCGCCGCCGTCGCCCGCGTCAGCGGCCGCGCCGTGCCGCACCGGCTCGATGTGCGCCGCGCCGGCGACCCGGCCCGCCTGGTTGCCAGCCCTGCCCGCATCATGCGCGACACCGGCTGGGCACCACGGCACGGCGCGCTCGACGACATCGTCGCCACCGCGCTGCATTGGCGCGCCGCCCATCCCCACGGCTACGGCGCATGACCCAGGACACGCCGCAACACCTGGCCCCACCGGGCGATGCCACGGCCCTATGGCGCAGCTTCGACCATGACTGGTACGCCTGTGCCTACCTCGGCGGCCCCGATCCGGCACACGACGCGGCGGCGCTGCAGCGCCACTACCACGCTACCGGGGCTGCGCTGGGCCATTCGCCCAATCGCTGGTTCGACGAGGCCTGGTACCGGCGGCAGCAGCCCGATGTTGCCGCCGCCATCGCCGAGGGCCGGCTGCGCTCCGGTTTCGAGCATTACTGCCGCGACGGCTGGCGCAACCGCGCGCCGCACTGGCTGTTCGATGCCGGCCTCTATTTGGCGCCGGGCGGGCTGGAGCCGCAGGATGTGAACGCCGAGGATTGCCTCAACCTGTACGGCCATTTCCTGCGCCACGGTGCCCGCGCCGGCCGCCAGCCGCATATGCTGTTCGACGCGGCACTCTACCGCCGCGCCATGGCCGGTGAGCCCGGGGCCATCGCCGCGATCGACACGCGCGGTGCCTGGCACCATTTCATCGACCGCATCTGGTTCGACCAGCGCGACGCCGTGACGAGCGTGTGGTTCGACGCCGATTGGTACCTCGCGCGCTATCCCGCCGCTGCCCAGCGCCTGCGCCGCCGCGGCACCCTCTGCGCGCTGCACGACTACCTCACCGTTGGGCTTGAAGCCGGCGCCGACCCGCTGGCGCAGTTCGACGAGGGCTTCTACCTGGCCACCACCGCCGAGGCGGCCGATGGCGTGCGCGAGGGCCGCTTCGCCTCGGGCTACGACCATTTCCTGCGCGCGGGCGCCCGCCAGTGCCGCCGGCCGGCAGCACACATCAACCTGCGCCGCTATCTCGACGAAACGCCGGCCGCCCGCATCGCGATTGCCACCGGCGCCGCCCGCGACGCATTCACCCATCTGCTGCTGACCGGCAACACGGCGCCGGCGCCCGACGCGGCCCCCGTGGGCCCGGTACCCGTGGTCGGCGGCCACGTCGACAGCCACGGCTGTGCCGCGGTTGCTGGCGGCTGGGGCTTCCTCGGCTGGCTGCCCGGCGGCGTGCTGCCCGGCCCCGGTGCCGGCGTGACCCAGGTCGAGGCCACCGCGCGCTTTGTTGGCGGCGAGCGGAGCGGACCCGCCACGCTGGTGCGCTTCCCGCGCGGCGACCTGCCGGCGGACCGGGCGGGCGGCGGGGCCGGCGCCCTGGTGTTCCTGCCGGCACCGCCGCCGGGTGAGACGCCACTGCGCGGCCTGGTCGAGCTCGACCTCGCCATCGGCGACAAGCTCTGCCGCCTGCCGGCCCGCGTGGACGCCGCGGCACTGGACGAACCGACGCTGGTCACCCACGCCACCGCCAGCATCGCGGCCCTGCCCGCCGCCGACACCACACTGGCCCGGCTGCGTGTGCTGCTCGCCCGCCGCCCCTTTGCCGGCGCCAGCACGCTGACGGCGCTGCATGACCCGGTGTTCTTCCAGATCGACGAGACCATCCTGTGCCCGGCGCCCGAGCCCGGTGGCCGCGCCGGCCTGGCCTTCAACGGTTGGATGCTGACACCGCCCGGCACCGTGGCCGAGGTGCGCCTGCAGTGCGGCGGCCGCAGCACCGCCCTGGTGCTCGACCATGTGCCCCGCCCGCCGC
>JBBQOT010000420.1:0-3710 GCA_038331165.1 Acetobacterales bacterium | reverse complement strand
AGGTCTCCAGCGCCGGGCTCATCGCGCCGAGGCGAACCTTCGAGGTCTCCAGCGCCGGGCTCATCGCGCCGAGGCGAACCTTCGAGGTCTCCAGGGCGGGAGACATCGCGCCGAGGCGCACTTTCGAGGTCTCCAGGGCGGGAGACATCGCGCCGAGGCGCACTTTCGAAATAACGATGGCAACGGTGCGGTTCGTCATGACGGTGATCCTTCTTATCTCGAAAATTGGTCGACGCTGTCGCCGGCCAGTGCTGTTGGATTGCTTATCGCTCTTGCCGCGCAGACGGTCGTGTTAACGCCGTTAAGACGGCGTTAATACGATCGATGAACGTCGAATTAACGATGGCGAACGGCCAACTCCGTTTTTGCCTCCCCGCAGCACCTGCCATCGCCACCCGGCTTCCACGCTCGGCAAAAATCCTAGAGATATCCGCCAGTTAAAGGAAATCACGACAGCGAGCCGGCGATTTGTCTTTTTGTAAAATACCGGGCGAAAACTTGCTGAAGTCTTAAAAACCATACGTCATTCCGTAACCGACAAAAGCGCAGACAAGCCGACGCGGGACAGAATGCCCCATTCCGCGGGAGTGGCGCGTCATTTTTGCACCATCACAACCACGTCACCGGCTTCTTCCAGCCTGTTACAACGGTTACAAATTCACGGGCAAATGAAAGGTTTGACGATCTCGGCAGGCCTATTCGGCCTTCCAGGCAGGCGCGTACAATCGGCGCGCAGAGCCGCCGGGTCAGGCGCCCGGATCAGGCCCCAAGGTCATGCCCCAGGATCAGGCCCCAGGATCAGGCCCCAGGGTCAGGCGGAGGTGCCACCAACGGTCAAGCCACCGAGGCGCATTGTCGGCTGCCCCACGCCCACCGGCACGCCCTGCCCGCTCTTGCCGCAGGTGCCGATGCCAGGATCGAGCGCCATGTCGTTGGCCACAAGTTCCACCTTGATCAGGGCGTCCGGCCCGTTGCCGATAAGGGTTGCCCCCTTGACCGCCGGGCCGATCTTGCCGTCCTCGATCAAGTATGCCTCGCTCGCCGAGAAGACGAACTTTCCCGATGTGATATCGACCTGGCCGCCGCCGAAATTCACCGCATAAATGCCCTTGGACACCGAGCGGATCACGTCCTCCGGCGTGGCGCTGCCGCCCAGCATCACCGTATTGGTCATCCGCGGCATGGGTGCATGGGCGTAGCTCTGGCGCCGCCCGTTGCCGGTGGGCCGCACCCCCATGAGCCGCGCGTTCAGCCGGTCCTGCAGGAAGCCGGTCAGGATGCCGTCCTCGATCAACACCGTGCGCCCGGTAGGCGTGCCCTCGTCGTCGACCGTGAGGCTGCCGCGCCGGTCGGGCAGCGTGCCGTCATCGACCACGGTCACCCCCGGGGCGGCGATCCGCTTGCCCATCAGCCCGGAGAACGCCGAGGTCTTCTTGCGGTTGAAGTCGCCCTCAAGCCCATGCCCGATCGCCTCGTGCAACAGGATGCCGGGCCAGCCCGACCCCAGCACCACCGCCATCTCGCCCGCCGGCGCCGGGATGCTGTCCAGGTTCACCAGCGCCTGGCGCAGCGCCTCGTCCACCGCCGCGCGCCAGGTTTCGGGCGTCACCAGCCGTTCATAGGAAAAGCGCCCGCCGGTGCCGTAGCTGCCGGTTTCACGCCGGCCGCCGGATTCCACCACCACAGAGACGTTGAGCCGCACCAGCGGCCGCAGGTCGGCCACCCGCGTGCCGTCGGCGCGGATGATCTGCACCGCCTGCCACTCGCCGGCCAGCGAGGCCATCACCTGGCGCACCCGCGGGTCGCGGCCGCGGGCATAGGCGTCGATTTCGGCCAGCACCCCGGTGCGCTTGGCGAAATCCATGCCAGACAGCGGATTGGCATCAGTATAGAGCCGTCGGTTGGTGCCGGTAGGCGGCTCGGCCGCCACCCCGGAATGCCCGGCCGCCACCGCGGATACGGTGGCCGCAGCACGGCCCAGTGCGGCCTCGGTCAGTTCGCCTGCATGGGCATAGCCTGCCGCCTCGCCGGCCACAGCGCGCAGCCCGAACCCCAGCGCGGTGTCGAACCCGGCGGCGCGGATGCGCCCGTCGTCCAGGTTGATCGACTCGCTTTCGCGGTATTCCAGGAACAGCTCGCCATCATCCGCCCCGGCCAGCGCGGCGCGGGTGAGGCGCTCGGCGGCGTCGAGCCCCAGCGTCGCCCCTTCGCGTGCGAAGAACAGCTCGTCGGTAACGGCCAGGGGGGTGCTCATGGACAGGGTCTCTCCACTACGGAATTGTCTCGCACTGAACGGTCTGCGATGCGCGCAATCGGTGCAGTGCCACCAGGGAAGCGGTCAGCACCAGCACGGCCATGGTCTGGTGCGCGGTGCCCAGCCCAACCGGCACCACATGCACCAAGGTGGCAATGCCGAGGGCGTATTGCACCCCCACCGTGGCGGCAAGCGCCAGCAGCGCCGGGCGCGCCGCCGATCGCCACCCCGCCACAAGGCTGGCGCCGGCCAACACCAGCGTCAGCGTGGCCAGCAGCCGGTGATTGAATTGCACGGCAGCGATATTCTCGACCAAGTTGCGCGGCCACGGGGACAGCTGCGCATAGCCCTCGGGCACCAGCGATCCGGCCATCAGGGGGAAGGTGTTGTAGTCCAGCCCGGCCTTCAGCCCGGCGACGAACCCACCCGCCAGAATGGCGAAGGCCACAGCCACCGCGTTTGCCCGCACCAGGTGGCGCG
Organism: Acetobacterales bacterium; assembly: GCA_038331165.1. Lineage (GTDB taxonomy): Bacteria > Pseudomonadota > Alphaproteobacteria > Acetobacterales > Acetobacteraceae > CAMDGX01. Next base: position 976 of record JBBQOT010000420.1, on the reverse strand, counting down.
GCCCGGCGACCGGCGCGCGCGCGAGCAGCCCCAGCGCGGTCCACAGCACTACCGCATACAGCACCAGTGCCAGCCCCAGATGCACCACCAGCCGATAGGGCGAGACGGCGGTCGCCTCCGCCATGAAGCCCGACGCCACCATGAACCAGCCCACCGCCCCTTGCAGCCCGCCGAGCGCGAACAGGCCGAGCAGCCGCGGCAGCAGCGCGCGTGGCACGGCACCGCGCCACCACAGGACCGCCAGCGGCACCACGAAGGCCAGCCCGATCAGCCGCCCCCATAGCCGGTGCAGCCATTCCAGCCAGAAGATCTCCTTGAACCCCGCCAGCCCGAAGCCCTTGTTGACCAGCTCGTATTGCGGGATTTTCCGGTACATCTCGTACAGCCGGTTCCACTCCGCGTCAGATAGCGGCGGCAGGGTGCCGCGCAACGGCGCCCATTCCATGATCGACAGGCCCGAGCCGGTCAGCCGCGTGGCACCGCCAAGGGCCACCATCACCAGGATCATGCCGCACATGGCGAACAGCCAGCCGGCCACGAGGTGGCGGTTGCGGGCCTCGGCAGCGACGGGAAGATGCGGATCGAAGGGCATGACGCTCCATATAGGCCCGTTCGGCGCGCCGACAGGCCCTCAGCGCACCGGCATCGCAATCCGCCGGCCGATCCAGTCCGGGCGCGGCTGCGCGGCATGGCTGCTGAAGGCGGCCTGGATGCGGGCGCGCACCGCGTCGGGCCAGGGCGCCACCTTGCGGATGCCCAGGTCGACATGCAGATACATCAGTTCCTGGGTCGCCGCCCGGCGGCCGTCATGCACGCGATACATTTCGTGCGCCAAGTGCACCCGCTTGGCGTCCACGCCCAATACATAGGTGACGAGCCGCGCCGCCTCGCCCAGCAGCAGTTCGGCTTCGTACATGTTGTGCGATTCGGCGGCGAAGGTGCCAAAGCCGGTGCGGTCCTTGTAGCCGTAGCTGCA
>JBBQOT010000419.1:0-3712 GCA_038331165.1 Acetobacterales bacterium | reverse complement strand
GGCGAAGGCGGCGCGTCGGACAGCGATCGGGGCGAACTGTCGCTGTGCGCCATGGTCGGGCGCGTGCCCAGTACTGCGCGCATCGGCGGCGAGCACGCCACTACCCAGCGCAGCGCCGTATTCGATGCGCTGCGCGCACTCCACGCCACCCTGCCGGGGGGCTGGCGCACCGACCTGCTGGCCGATCATCGCGTGGCGGTGCTGTCTGCCAGCAAAGTTACGATGCCGACCACGGTCAACAACCTGCTGACTGACGTCACCCTGTTCCTGCTGGCCCTCGGCCCCTATCTCGAACTGCTGGCCGAGCTGGGGGTCGAAGCCCCGGCGGCGGCTGTACCGGCGGCGGGCGCACCGGGAATGGTGAAGATCTGCCCGGGAAAAATGCGGGCGGGGTCGCTGATCACGTCGCGGTTGGCAGCAAAGATCTCGGTATAGCGCACGCCCTGGCCATAGGCCCGGCGCGCGATGCGCCACAGGTTCTGGCGCGGTTGCACCACCACGCGCTGCGTACCGGCCTCCAGCGCCGCGACAACAGCGCGCTGGAACGGCTGTTCCATCCGCCCGGCCACCCGCCCCGCCCGGTCCATCTGGTCCAGCCGTAACCGGTGGTCGCCCTGGGCCACCAACAGGCGCGGTACCAGCGCCCAACGCTCATCGGCGCCGACCTCGGCATCGCCCACAAAGACGTTGTCGACATACACGCGCACGGTCGTACCGGCCGGCGCGGTGCCGGCGAAGCGGATTTCTCCGTCGTTGTCATAGTCAACCAGATCGAGCCCCAACCGCGACGGCAAGCTGCGGCCCGGACCCTGCAATAGCGTTGGCGCGCCCTGCGGGGTGGTCAGCAACACCAGCGGGGCGGTGGGGGCAACCGTGGGGGCGGCCGTTTGCGTAGTGGCGACAACCGGTGCAGTGCGCTCCGCCACGACAGCCAGCACGGTGCCCTCGCCGGCGATCTCCCGACCGCCGGAGCCGAGCGCGCTCACGGTGATCTCATACGATCCGGGCAACAGCGGTGTGGCGTCGGCAATCACCCATTCGCCCCGGCCATTGGCGCGGACCCTGCCAATATCCTTGCCGTTGGCGCGCAGGATCACCTCGCTGTCCGGCGCCGCCCGGCCCGCCGCCGTGACGGTGCCACGCTGGGCGTTCACCCTTAAGGTATCGAAGCTTGGCGGCAGCGACGCGTCCACGGCCCCCGAAGGGACCGCGGCCGGCGGCGCGGCGAGCGGGCGGGCTGGTGCCGCCGGCACGACGGGCGGCACCGCAGCCTGGGGCACCGCAGCCTGGGGCACCGCAGCCTGGGGCAGCGCAGTCTGGGGCAGCGCAGCCTGGGGCAGCGCAGTCTGGGGCAGCGCAGCTTGGGGCAGCGCAGTCTGGGGCGCCGCAGTCTGGGGCGCCGCAGCCTGGGGCAATGAAGACTGAGGCAAGGAAGTCTGGGGCAACGCAGCCTGGGCCGACGCGGCCGGCGGTGCTGCGAGCAGTGTCGGTGCCGTCGGAGCCGGGGTTGCAACCGGGCTGGCGGGCGCGGAGGCCACGCCGGCAGACGCCGGGGCCGTGGGCGGTGTCGGCGCACGCAGCGCCAGCCAGGCGCCCGCCGCCAGCACGACAAGGCCGGCCAAGCCCAGCACCGCGCCGCGCCACGGGCCACCGGGCGGGGGGATGGGGCGATCCGGCAGGGGTGCGGCCATCTCCAGCGCCTCCGAGGAAACGGGCCGCCCGGCGCGGTCTGTCTCAAGTCGTGGAATCTAGGGCCCCGCCGGGGCGGCTGCAATCGCGCGCTCCCGATGCGCCGCCGAACCATCCAACGGTTTGCGCCGGCTCTTTACAACCGCGTGCGCGCGCACCTATTGCCAACCTGCCTAAAGAACGATCCTTCGTTGGGCAAAGACCTGGCCTTGCCTTTCTATATCGGTCTATCACCAGGGCGGATGGTGAACCTCGCCGAACCCCCCTTCCCGCGCAGGAGACGACGATGGCGACCCGCCCCAGCCCACCCTCGACGGCCGTCAAGCCCGGCCTATGGCTGCCCATGCGCGTGTGGGACGGGCCGGTGCGGCTGTTCCACTGGACCCTGCTGGTGCTGGTGGCGGTCAGCTGGTCCAGTATCGAGATATTCAATAATATGGTTGTACACATGCGCTCTGGCATGGCGATCCTGGCGCTGCTGTTGTTCCGCATCGTGTGGGGCTTCATCGGCAGCGAGACGGCGCGGTTCAGCCATTTCCTGGGCAATCCGTTCAACGCCGTCACCCACCTGATGCACATGACCAAGCGCGAACCGGACACGCAGATCGGCCACAACGCCGCCGGCGGCTGGATGGTGTTGGGGATGTTGCTGGTGCTGCTGGCCCAGGTGACCACCGGCATGCTGGCATCCAACGATGAAAGCTTCGTCGAGGGGCCGCTCAATCACCTCGTCGGCGGCGCCTGGGGGGCGTGGGCGCTGGCCCAGCACAAGCTGCTGTTCACCCTGATCCAGGTGATCGTGGTTCTGCATATCGTGGCGATCATCAGCTATGCCGTGCTCAAGCGGCACAACCTGGTACGCCCGATGATCACCGGCAAGAAGCGCCTGCCTGCCGCCACCCGCCAACCGCAGATGCGCAGCCCATTGCTGGCGCTGGCGGTGCTGGCGGTCGCGGCGATCGTGGTCTGGCTGTTGGTGACGAAGCTCTGAACGCACGAACGGCCGGGCGCGTCAGCACCCGGCCGTTGCCGAGGTGTGGCGATTATTTCGGCGCTAGGTACGAGCGGTGGCAAACGCCGCACTGGGCGGTGGTGGCCACGAACGCCGCGGTCGCGGCGATCTTGTCGTTGGCCTGCAGTGCTGCCATCAGCTTGTCGGCCTCGCGGCCCAGGATGCCGGCATTGGCCTCGAAATCCGGCTTGTTCTGCCAGACGGCGGGCAGGGCGCGGGTTGTGATGCCGCTTTCCACCCCGCTGCCGACCGGGAACAGCGTCGGGATGCGCCTGGCGAAGGCGCTGATCTCGCCCGCCTTGGCCGCGACGGTGGTCAGGTCGCCGCTGGCGTCGAGCACTTTCTTCACCTCGCCGGTGGCAGCACCCATCGCCTTGTAGCCCGCCTGGCGCTGGGCTATGGAGTCCGCCGCCGTCTGCGCCCATGCCGTGCCGGCCACACCCGCAACTAGTCCGGCCAGCACGGTGGCCGCTACGATCGCACGTTTCATCGTTTTATTTTCTTCCCCAAAGTGGCTGCCGCCGTTCGGCACATCACGCGACGGAAGCATTTACGCCGCCTGTCGCGCAAATGAATTTACCGAAACCTTGCGAAACACCAGGCGGAAGTCGAGCAGCCCAGCCGGCACCGCCCCCTTGTCGCGCGGCGCGGCGACTGGCCCAATCGCACGACCAACGCGCCGCCCACGTCAGAATCCATCAGGGTGCCGGATCAAAACGCAAGGCGGTTCAGTACCTGAGTGGCTGGACGACCCGGCCTTCATCCTGGAACCACAACTCAATGGGTTTGCCCGCCGCGGTTGCCGGCAATGTCACACTTAGGGCCCGAGGTGAGATAAGTAAGGCCAGGGCTCTGCCGTTGCGGCGCGAAGCCGCACCGCAGGGACCCGCCAGAGGCAGTGCCTCTGGACTCCATTTGTTTAAGTGTTGTTGGTGGGGGGGGGGGCGGACCGGGGGGGTTGGCAGCCCCCGGGGCCCCAACCCCCAACACACCAAAGGGAAGGGGTGGCAA
>JBBQOT010000418.1:0-3716 GCA_038331165.1 Acetobacterales bacterium | reverse complement strand
TGGCCATGGGTCATCCCAAACAGTGATTGGGTATAAATTGCAAACGAACGTTCTCGTCCTTTCCGCTGCATGCGAAAATGTACCAACCGGAGGAACAAAAAAGGAAGGGGCCTGGGGCGACTCCCCAGCGGGGCGAGGGCGCCGCCCTCGCCTTGGCTTCGCCTCAGCGCGGCAGCACCGCGCCAAGCGACGAATGCACCACGGCGAACAGTGGCCCCGGGGCGACGAGGGCATCGAGCAGCGCGGGGATTTCGGCTTCCGTGCGCACCACCATGACAGGATAGCCATAGGCAGCGCCCATCATCGCCAGGTCGGGGTTGACCAGGTCGGTGCCGCTCACCCGCCCCGGATGCGCCCGCTCCTGGTGGATGCGAATAGAAGCATAACTGCCGTTCTCGCTGAGCAGGACCTTGAGCGGCGCGCGGCGGGCTGCGGCGACGGCGAGTTCGTTGCCGGTCATCAGGAAGCCGCCATCACCGACGGCGCAGATCACCGGGCGTCCGGGGTGGCGCAGGGCGGCGGCGATGGCGGCGGGCATGCCGTAGCCCATGGAGCCGGCGATCGGGGCGAGCAGGCGCTGGCCGGGTTTCCAGGCGATCTTGCGGTAGAACGGCGCGCCGAATGTGCCGGCATCCAGCGTGACGATGGCAGTGTCGGGCAGGCGCGGGCCGAGGGCGGCGACGAGGTCGGCGAACACCACACCGTCGGGCGCCGTGCGCGGTGTCCAGGCGGCATCGGCGCTCTGGATGGCGCGGAGTTCTGCGTTCCAGGCGGCGCGGCCGGGCGGGGCGGCGGCATTGCGGTTGGCCAGCGCGGCGAGGGTTGGAATGGCATGGGCGGCCAAGGCGAGGTCGGTGGCAAAGCGCCAGCCGAGCCAACGCGCATCGGGGCAGATATGGACCAGACGTTGGCCGGTTTCGGGAAAGGTGTAGCCCTGGGAGGTGATGTCGCCGAGCCGGGTGCCGAGGGCAATCACGAGGTCGGCGCGGGCGAAGGCGTCGCGCTGGGCGGGCGGGTTCGAAAGTCCCATGTCGCCGGCGTAGAGCGGGTGGGCATTGGGGAAAAGGTCCTGGCGGCGAAAGCTGACGGCGACGGGCACCTGCCAGCGTTCGGCGAAGGCGAGCAGCGCCTCCCTGCCACCAGCCCGGTCGAGGTCGCCGCCGGCGATGACGATCGGCCGTTCGGCACCGCGCAGCAGGTCGGCAAGGCGATCCGCACTCTCCGGCGAGGGTGCTGCGTCACTCGCCACCACGGGGGCCAGCGGCGCGCGTGTGCAAGCGGCGGCGAGCACGTCTTCCGGCAGCGCGAGCACGGCGGGGCCGGGAACGCCAGTCAGCATCGCCGCCCAGGCGCGGGCCAGCAGTTCGGGCACCTGATCAGCATTGGTGGCCTCGCCGACGAACTTGGCGACGCCGTCGAACATGCGGGAATAATCGATTTCCTGGAAGGCGCGGGCGCGCAGATCACGCGCCTCCACCTGGCCAACGATCAGCAGAACGGGGACAGCATCCTGCTCCGCGGTGTGGATGGCGATCGATGCGTTGCAGGCGCCGGGGCCGCGGCTGACCAGCACCACGCCCGGCACCCCAGTCAGGCGCGCATCGGCCAGCGCCATGAAGCCGGCGCCGCTTTCGTGCCGACAGGTGACAAGGTCGATGGCGGGGTGGTCGTGCAGCGCGTCGAGCACGGCGACGTAGGATTCGCCGGGAACGCAGAAGGCACGGGTCACGCCCTGGGCTGCGAGGAAGGCGACGAGGGTTTCGGCGGCGGTCAGCATGGCGGCAGATTGGCCGCGGTTCAGCGCCCTGTCGAGCCGCGTCCGCCATGCGATCGGCCGATCCAACGGTTGACCCGCAGCCGGTAGTCGCGCCAGTCGGCACCGAAGCGGGCATTCAAGTGCGCTTCCTCCCGCGCGATGGCCAGGTGGGCGGTCAACCCGGCGGCGAGCACCGCCACCGGCAGGAACCAGACGATGCCGAAGGCCAGGCCCGCCCCGGCCAGCAGACAAGTATTGCCGAGATAGATCGGGTTGCGCGACAGCGCGAAGGGGCCGTGCGTCACCAGCGCGGTGGCAGCCCGGTGCGGCAGGATGTTGGCGCGGCCCCGCCACATCGTCGCCATGGCCCACAGGTCGAGCCCGATGCCCGCAACGATCAGCGCATCGCCCAGCAGCCGCACCGCCGGCCAGTGCGCGCCGACCCACCACGCCGGCAGGGGCACAGCGAGGTCGAGCAACAATGCCAGCACCGCGCCGCCGCCATACAGCAGCGGCGGCCAGGGAACGCTGTTCGGCGTGGCGTGGCGATCATGGCCCATGGAAGACAGCATAGCCTGATACCAACGGTGATAGAGAATAGCCGTTGGCATGAAACTAACCGCGGAAGACTTCTACGTACTTTCAGGCAAGAATGGGGCTTCGCCCCAAACCCGACCAGGGGCCAAGCCCCTGGACCTTAAATATATGATAATATGATGGTTTCCAAAAGCCGTCGGCCTTTGGTGGGTCCCCGCCGGCGCGGCTTCGCGCCGCGACGGCAAAGTCATCAGGCCGATTGGCATAGTGCGTGGCGGCTGCGTATTGACCCGCAAGCCGTGCTGCGCCCATGGTTTGTCGACAATCGCGACGACAGCGAACAACGGCGGAGGAAATGATGGCCGGTGCGCTGGAGGGGATTCGTGTGCTCGATCTCAGCGATAGCGTCGCCGGACAATTCTGCACGCGCATGCTGGCCGATTACGGCGCCGAGGTGCTGCTGGTGGAACCGCCGGGCGGCGGCGCCATGCGCGGCGCGGCGCCGCTGGCAGCCGATGGCAACTCGTTCGCGTTCTTCCATCTCAATACCGGCAAGAGCTCGGTGGTGCTGAATGGCACGCCGGCCGGGCGGGCGCGATTACTTGCGCTGGCGGCACAGGCCGACGCCATCGTGGTCGGGCCCGATTCCGACCGCATCGCGCTGGCAGCCGCCGCACCCTTGGCGGTTCTGGCGACGGTGTCGCCATTCGGCACCGATGGCCCGTGGCGCGACTGGACCGGGTGCGAGATGATCTACCAGGCGGTGGCGGGGCTCATGCACGGCTCGGGCGACGGGGCGCGGGCACCGTTATACGGCTGTGGCGACCGGGCCAGCTATGGCGCCGGGGCGGCCGCCTACATCGCGGTGCTGGCAGGGTTATTCGCGCGCGGCCGCTGGGGCATCGGGCAGCAGGCGGCGGTCGATATCGCGGCCACCGCCGCCTGCATGGCCAACCCGTTCGTCACCCAGTTCCTCTACAACGGCCTGGTGGAACCGCGTGCCACACGGCGCATGCCGCTGGGCCTGTTGCGCTGCCGCGACGGCTGGGTGGGGTTCTGGCTTCACGTCCACCTGTTCGCCCCGATGATGACCGCAGTTGGGCTGGGCGCCCATGCCGAGGACCCGCGCTTCAAGCCAGCACGCGCCCGGCTGGACCACTGGGAGGCATTCGTGGCGCTGCTGCAGGACCGCGCCGCGAACCAGGACGCCGACGCCGTGCTGGCGCAGCTGCAATCGGCCCGCGTTGTGGCGGCGCGCTGCTACAGCCTGACGGAATTGCGCGACGCCTGCACCCATCTAGCCGAGCGCGGCTACTGGGAGAGCGTGGCCACGCCGCAGGGCGCACGCACCATCCTGGGTCCCCAATTCCGCATGTCGGCAACGCCGCGGCGGGTACGCCACGGGCCGCCGGCAGTGGGCGAC
>JBBQOT010000417.1:0-3717 GCA_038331165.1 Acetobacterales bacterium | reverse complement strand
GGGGCAAAACCCCGGGCACGCAGGTGCAGCAATAATCGGAATCCCGCGGCCGCATGGCGGATTTCTGCCATCGTTGCGTAGGCGCCGATGGGATCGATTCGAGAGACGCCTCAGATCGCCCGGGCTTTTGCCCCTGTTACTCTGGCGATGCCAAAGTTTCTTGGCTGCGCCAGCAGCCCCAAATCAATGCGCTGGTTCGACACGTGGCACCTTGCACGACCACTAAAGGTAATGGGATCAAAGGGTCTCTGACCCTGTGCGGGTCCCGTGGCGCGGCTTCGCGCCGCGACGGCAGAGCCCTCGCCTTCCTTATCTTCGTGCCTATGGGGCAGCGCCCCGGCCTTCCTTCCTCTTGTCAGCGCCGCGCCGTCGCCAGCAATTCCTCGACGATCCGTTCCAGTTGGGCGATGGTGTTGCAGGTTACCATCTGGTGGCAGAATGGCGCATAGCGGTACATGTCGCTGTCGCCGGTCCCCCACAGTGCCTGCGGTTCGGGGTTAAGCCAAATCACCCGCCCGGCGCGACTGAAGATGCCGCCCATCAGTTCGACGCGGGCTTCGTTGCGGTTGCCGCGGGCATCGCCGAGGATGATCACGGTGGTTTGGCGGGTGATCTTGTTCAGTGCCAGCCCGCTGAAGTCTTCCAGCGACTTGCCGTAGTTGGTGGAGCCGAAGCCGACGGCTTCGAGGATCTTGGTCACTGCGTCGTCGCTGTTTTCGCGTGACAGGATATCGCTGACCTCGATCAGGTGGCTGGAGAAGGCGAAGCCGCGCAGGTCGGCCAGCACGTCGTTGAGCGAGTACAAGAACATCAGCAGGAAGCGCGCGACCGAGGCGACTGAGCCGGAGACGTCGCACAGCGCCATCACCCGCGGCTTGTCGATGCGCTTGCGCTTCCACACGGTGCGGAACGGAATGGCGTCGAAGGCCATGTTGCGGCGGATGGTGCGCCGCGTGTCGAGCACGCCCTTGCGGTCGCGGTAGCGTTTGCGGCTGTAGCGTTCGGCCAGTTTTTTGGCCATGTCGCGGATCAGCGAGCGCATGCGCTGGATATCGCGCCGGTCGAGTTGCGACAGGTTTACCTGTCGCAGCGCACCTTCGCGGATTTCGCGGGTGGTGCCGGTGGCGAACAGCGCGAGCTGGCGTTCCATGTAGTTACGTGATTGTTCGCCCAGGGCGGCGCGCGCACGGGCCAGCCGGTCGGCGAGTTCGGTGTTGCCTTCGGCGCGCAGGCGGGTGATTTCGCGTTCGAGCTCGGGCAGGCCCATGCGGTCGAGGATGCGGCGGGCGTAGAGGTTGGTTTGGGTGAACAGGGTGATGTTGCTGGCACCTGCGGCCTCGGCGGCCCGCTCCATTGCCGCTGCCAGGCCGGCGAGGTCGTTGTTCAGCAGCATCTGCCCGAGGCTGGAGGCAGCCCCATCGCCGCCCATGCCCTGGGCCTCGCCACCTTCGCCCGGTGGGCTAGCGGGCTGTTCGCCGTCGGTTTTCGGAGGTGCCCCGAGGGCTGTGTTCTCGCGCTTGAAGTAGGTTTCGAAGCACTGTTCGAACAGCTGCTTTTCTTCCACTGTTTTGGCGATGGTGAGGGTGAGCGCGTCTTTCAGCGCCTGGCGGTCGGTGAAGCCGACGGCGTTGGCGGAGTGGAACGCATCGAGCGATTCAGACACCGAGATGCGCACGCCGGCGCCGCGGGCGACGCGCAGCAGGCGCAGGATCATGTCCGACGATTGCGCCTGTTGTTCGCCACGCCGGGCGAAGAGCGGGGAGCCCGACATGGCGGCGCTACTTTACCGCCATGCCTTGGGCCTCACGCAGGGCCTGGTGGGTCATTTCGCCCACCAGCTTGCCGGCGCTGGTCATGTCGCCCTCGAACTTGAGCAATACATTCAGCGTGTCGTGCACCACGTCGTTGTCGAGCTGGCCGGCGTTCATCAGGATCAGCGCGCGCGCCCAGTCGATGGTTTCGCTGACCGAGGGCAGCTTGCGCAGGTCCTGGGTGCGCAGGTTCTGCACGAAATGCACCAGCTGGCGCAGCAGGTTGGCCTGGACGTGCGGGATGCGGGTGGCGACGATCCGCTCCTCACGCCGGGCATCGGGGTAGCCGATATGCAGATGCAGGCAGCGGCGCTTCATGGCGTCGCCGAGGTCGCGGGTGTTGTTGGAGGTGAGCAGCACGATCGGGATGACGGTGGCGACCTGGGTGCCGAGTTCGGGGATGCTGACCTGGTAGTCAGACAGGATTTCCAGCAGGAACGACTCGAACTCCTCGTCGGCCTTGTCGACCTCGTCGACCAGCAGTACGCAGCCGAGCGGCTCCTTCAGCGCGCGTAGCAGCGGGCGCGGCTCCAGGAAGCGCTCGGAGAAGAAGATATCATCGACCTTGTCGAGCCGGGCCAGTGCCTCATCGAGGTTGGCGGCGTCGCGCAGCTGTTCGCCCAGCTTATCCTTGAGGATTTGGGTGTAGAGTAGCTGTTTGCCGTATTTCCACTCGTACAGCGCCTTGGATTCGTCGAGCCCTTCGTAGCACTGCATGCGGATCAGCGGCAGTTGGAGGAAGCCGGCGGTGGCCTTGGCCAGTTCGGTCTTGCCGACGCCGGCGGGGCCTTCGACCAGGATCGGCTTGCCCGGGCGCACAGCCAGGAACAGTGCGGTGGCGATCTGGCGCGAGCTGATATAGCCCTGGCTGGCCAGACCGTCCTCGACGGCTTCGATGGTGGGGATCTTCTGTTCGAGGCTAATGCTCACGCGCGACGGCTCCTCACGTTCAATGCCCGATGCCTAGCCCGAAACGCCGCCATGCACGAGCCCCCCCGGGCTCAACCCCGCCCCCCGCCCCAGGCAGGGCAATCGCTGCCCCCTGCCACGAGCAGGGCTATCGACGCAGGACGGCGGCGCGGCGGGCTGGAGGAAAATCGGCGGCAGCGGGTAAGCTTTCTCTGGCGCCTCGCGGAATCTGCGTTCACATTCTCGACAAGGACGTCCAAGGGAACGAAACGGCATGCGGGCCTATATGATCCGCCGATTGCTCGCACTGATACCTACGTTGTTCTTCGCCAGCGTGATCGTGTTTTCCACCGTTCGCATGATCCCCGGCGACATCATCGACCTGATGATCGCGGAGAATGACATCAGTGCCGGCAAGACCGATCGCGAGCAGCTCGAGCGGGTGCTGGGCCTGGATCAGCCAATCTACATCCAGTATTTCCGCTGGGTCGGCGGCATTGTGCTGCGCGGCGATTTCGGCTCCTCGCTGTGGCAGGAGCAGTCGGTGATCGCCGAGATCGGCGCGCGGCTGCCGACCACCTTCCAGCTGGGCTTCATGGCGCTGTTCGTGGCGCTCATCGTGGCGCTGCCGATCGGCATCTGGTCCGCGATCCGCCAGGACACCTGGGGTGACTATCTCGGCCGCTCGTTCTCGATCCTGATGCTGGCGGTGCCCGGCTTCTGGATGGGCACCATGGTGATGGTGTTCCCGTCGATCTGGTGGGGCATCTCGCCACAGGTGCGTTTCGTGCCGTTCGGCGAAGATCCGATCGGCAACCTCCTACAGCTGTCCATCCCCGCGGTGATCCTGGGCACCTCGCTGTCGGCCATCACCATGTGCATGACCCGCACCATGATGCTGGAGGTGCTGCGCCAAGACTATATCCGTACCGCCTGGGCCAAGGGCGCGAGCGAGTATACGATGGTGGTCCGCCACGCGCTGCGCAACGCGCTGATC
>JBBQOT010000416.1:0-3720 GCA_038331165.1 Acetobacterales bacterium | reverse complement strand
AGCAGGCGCGGGCGGGGGCGCTGGCGCTGCTTGATCTCGGGTTCGGGGCGGTCTCGTCGTGGAATGGGCGCGGCACGGTGCCGGAGGATCATCCGATGACCATTGCCGGGTTGAACGGCAACGGGGCGCCGGCGGTGCAGGCGTTCTACGACCAGTGCGACCTGATGCTGGTGGCCGGGTCGCGGATGCGCGGGCACGAGACCAGCGAATTCTCGGTGCGGCTGCCCAAGAACCTGATCCAAGTGGATATCGACCCCGAGGCGAATGGGCGGACCTATCCGAGCGCGTGGTTCATGGTGGGCGACGTAGCGGCGACGTTGGCGGGGCTGGCGGCGCGGCTGCGCGGGCGGATGCAGGTCGAGGCGGGGTATGCCGCCGCCTTTGGCGCTATGAAGGCCGCGGCGCTGGCGGCGTTCAAGGCGACGCTGGGGCCGTATGCCACGTTCTCGGAGCAGTTGCGCGCGGTGATGCCGCGCGATGCGATATGGGTGCGGGATATCACGCTGAACAACTCGACCTGGGGTAACCGGATGTTCCCGGTGTTCGACCCGCGCAGCAACATCTATCCGGTGGGTGCGGGGATTGGCGTGGGGCTGCACCTGGGGATCGGGGCGGCGATGGGGGCCGCCCAGGGCACAAGCCCGCGCAAGACCGTGTTGATGTCGGGCGACGGGGGATTCTTCCTGAATATGACCGAGCTGTGGACGGCAGCACAGGAGCAGCCGGATATCGTCATGATCGTGATGAACGATAAGGGTTACGGCGTGATCAAGCACATCCAGGATTCGCTGTATGGCGGGCGGCGGTTCTATGGGGATTTGCTGGCGCCGGATTTGCAGCAACTGGCGGCGCTGGCGGGGGTGCCGAGCTTCAAGGTGACGGACGGGGAGAAGTTCGGGGCGACGGTGGCGCAGGCGTTGGCGGTGCGGGGGCCGACGCTGGTGGAGGTGGATATGACGGCGATTGGGGCGTTTCCGCCGTATGCGCCGTATGACAGGAAGCAGGGCTGAGCGTTCTTCACGCACATGCGCATGACGCAGGTGGGGCCGCGCGCTCGCGAGGTGCGGTTGGTGGAATAAGGTAACGTTCGTGACGATGGCTGGGCTATGGTCGTTCTGTTGTGCAATCGCCGGGATCACGGCGAACAAAAAAGGGAGAGAATCGATGCCCCGTCATGTCGCTTCAAAACATTTGGCCGCGCTGGCCGGCCTCGCGATCGGATTGCTGGCGTTGCCCCCTTTGTCGCCTACGGCGCTTGCCGATTTGGCGATCTCGGCCAATGACGGCAAGGGGATGCTGGTCGAAGGCGTGAACGTGGTGCCGGATAATCCGGCGGCGGATAACGTCACCATTCTGGATCTCGCCGTTTTTCCACCCAAGGTGCTCGCCGAGATCAAGATGCCGACCAGTCTGGTAGGTCCGCCACAAAGTGTGGCGATTGCGCCCGACGAATCATTCGCGCTGGTGACCGCGGCCACCAAGCTCGACCCAGCCAACAAGAAGGCGACGCTGCCGCACAATATCGTCAGCGTGATCGACCTCAAGGCGGTGCCGCCATCGGTGATTGCGACCCACGAGACTGGTTTGGCCGCCTCAGGCGTGGCGATCAACCCAACTGCCACGCTGGCGCTGGTGGCCAATCGCAACGAGGGGACGGTGTCGGTGTTCACCATCGTCGGCAAAACCTTGACCCCGGCTGGCAAGATCGCGCTGGGCGATGCCAAGTCTGGCCCCAGCGCGGTTGCCTTCACGCCGGACGGGAAGATGGCGTTGGTGACCCGCGACGGCGACAGCAAGGTCTCGGTTCTGAACGTGACCGGCACCAGTGTGGCCTATGCCAACCGAGACATTCATGCAGGCCTCAAGCCCTATCCGCTGGGGATCAGTCCGCGCGGTGATTTCGCGGCGGTGGCCAATATCGGCATGGGCGGCGGTGATGCCGATACGATGAGCCTGATTGACATCAAGGCCGTTCCGCCGCGCGTTGTCGACACGGTTTCGGTCGGCCAGACGCCGGAGAGCCTTACCGTGGCACCCGATGGCAAGCATGTGGTGGCGACGGTGATGAACGGTTCGAACAAGGCACCGGGCTCGCCGTTTCTCAGCGACCACGGTTTGGCGATTGTCTATGCGGTGGAGGGCATGCGCTATCGCCGTGTTGCTGAGGCCAAGGTAGGGCATTGGTGCCAGGGTGCGGCATGGAACAAGGACACCACGGTGCTGCTGGTGCAGTGCATCGTTCAGCAGGAAATTCAGCTGTTTAAGTTCGACGGCAAGACGCTGACCGCGGCCGGTGCGATCAAGGTGAGCGGGGGGCCGGCCGGGTTCGCGACAACCCCGGTGAAATAGCGCGCCTCCTCGGGAGGAGCGTCTAGAGCTGCCGTGCCAGCTTGCGTGCCAGGATCCAGCCGACCAAGCCGCTGAGTGGGGCGGCGGGCATCAGCAGCAGCCAGCCGACGTTCACGCCCTGGACCACCAGGTTCATGCCGATGCCCAGCAGCAGGCCGCCGATCAGGCCGCCGGCGACGCCGGAGGACAGGCCGAGCCAGATGATGTCGGTGCGTGTGATCATGTGGCGGAGGTAGGATAGGAGCGGGGGATTGGCAAGCGCGGGCCTGTCCGCGCGCGAACGGATGAAGTTTTTTTGGTTCTTTTTGTCCACAAAAAGAACGCCTTGCCTTGGGCGATCCGGCGTTATGGCGAAGACCTTGCGCGCGGCTCTGGATTGCTTCGCAAGGGCTCGCAATGACGGTTTGCGATGGATGGGGGCGGCGACGCTCGCGATGCCGCTTTTGGGTTGGGTGCCGTGGCTGGTTTGACTCCGGGGGGCGTGCTGCGTATATCGCTCGGCATTGCCGGGAACGTGGACGGTCCTTCGGGGGCCGCGCCCGTCCTTTGTCGTTTGGCAAGGGGCCTACCGGTGCAACAAGCCGCAGACATGTCCATAAGGGCAGGGCGGCGCCTGGAAGAAGGGGTAGCGCATGACCAAGCGCGCCGAGAGCAAGTACAAGATCAATCGCCGGTTGGGCGTGAATCTTTGGGGCCGGCCGAAATCTCCGCTCAGCAAGCGCGACTACGGCCCCGGCCAGCATGGCCAGCGCCGCAAGGGCAAGCCGACCGATTTCGGCATTCAGCTGATGGCCAAGCAGAAGCTCAAGGGCTACTACGGCAACATCGGCGAGAAGCAATTTCGGAAGTATTATTTCGAGGCGGTGCGCCGCAAGGGCGATACCTCGGAGAACCTGATCGAGCTGCTGGAGCGCCGGCTGGACGCGGTGATCTACCGCATGAAGTTCGCCATCACCCCGTTCGCGTCGCGCCAGTTCGTGAACCACGGGCATGTGACGGTGAACGGCAAGAAACTGAACATCCCGAGCTATCAGGTGAAGGACAACGACGTTATCGAAGTCCGCGAAAAGTCGAAGCAGCTGGCCATGGTGCTGGATGCCTCGCAGACCGCCGAGCGCGATGTGCCGGAGTATCTGGAGGTCGACCACCGCGCCATGAAGGGCCGGTTTGCCCGCGCGCCGAAGCTGTCAGACGTGCCGTATCCGGTGCAGATGGAACCGAACCTGGTGGTCGAGTTCTACTCGCGCTAACCCGACCCTATATAGACAATGCAAGCGCCGGGTCCTGCCCGGCGTTTTGTATTTGAGGGCACCGATGACACCTAACGAAGAGATCGCCCGCCGCCGCACGTTCGCGATCATCTCGCACCCG
>JBBQOT010000415.1:0-3735 GCA_038331165.1 Acetobacterales bacterium | reverse complement strand
GGCCGGGCACCTTGATACGGCGCTGCCGGCGCGGCTGGTGCGCGAGGTGCCGGGTGGGCGCGACGAGCTGCCAAGCAAGGCGCTGTCGACCGGCGGCGGCGGGCCCTTTGCCACCAACCCGCGCGACCCGAACGGCACGCGCACGCTGGGCCGCGTGTTCCAGGTGGACATAGAACTGCCGCCGGATGTTCCGCCGGATGCCTTCGGCGGGCGGGCCTATGTGCGCTTCGAACATGAGTGGGAGCCGCTGGGCGGGCAGCTGTGGCGAAGGCTGCGCCAGTTGCTGCTGTCGCGGTTGCACGCATGAAGTTAGCGCGCCGGCGCGAAACCGCGTTCGCCGCAGGCACGCCCTATCCCGAGCGGGCGGACCCCAAGTGGAACCGCGTCGATGCGGCGCTGTTGGGCGGATGGGCCGGGTTTTCCCGCAAACTGCTGGGGCCGTGGGAACGCTGGCGGCTGGCGCACTTCGCCGAGATGGTGGAGGCGCTGGGGCCGCAACTGGCCGATCTCGACGCGATCGGGTTGCGCGCGCGCGCCGATGCGCTGCGGGCACCGTTGGTGCGCAACGGGATGCAGGCCGCACTGGCGGCCGAGGCGTTTGCCCTGGCGCGCGAGGCGAGCCGGCGGGTGCTGGGGCTACGCCACCACCGGGTACAGGTGATGGGCGGGGCGGCGATGCTGCGCGGCGCGCTGGCCGAGATGGAAACCGGCGAGGGCAAGACCATCACCGCGCTGTTGCCCTCGGTCGCCTTCGCGCTGGCCGGCCGGCCGGTGCATGTGGTGACGGTGAACGACTACCTCGCCGCGCGCGATGCCGAGCAGTTGCGCCCGGTGCATGCGGCGTTGGGGATCAGCGTCGGGCTGGTGGTGCTGGACGATCCGCCGGAAGAGCACCGCGCCGCCTATGCCGCCGATGTGACCTACTGCACCAACAAGGATCTGGTGTTCGACTATCTGCGCGACCGCATGGCGCTGGGAGCGCGCCGCGCCAAGGGGCGGCTGCTGGTCGACGGACTGATGGGCGGCCGCCCCGCCCCGTTGCTGCTGCGCGGCCTGCACGTGGCGATCGTGGACGAGGCCGACAGCGTGCTGATCGACGAGGCGCGCACGCCGCTGATTCTGTCGGGCGGCGACGGGGCGGCGGAGGAACCTGCGCTGTACGATGAAGCGCTCGACCTGGTGGTGGGGCTGGATGCCGGGCTGGACTATCGGATGATCCCGGCCGAGCGGTCGCTGCACCTCACGCCGCGCGGCAAGCTGCGGCTGGAGGCGTTGGCCGCCGGGCGCGGCGGGCTGTGGGCGGTGCGGCGCGCGCGGGAGGAGTTGGCCGAGCAGGCGCTGTCGGCGCGGCATTGGTACCATCGCGGCGCGCACTACGTGATCGCCGAAGGCAAGGTGCAGATCGTCGACGAATTCACCGGCCGCATCATGCCCGACCGCTCCTGGGAACGTGGCCTGCACCAGATGGTCGAGGCCAAGGAGGGGGTGGAGATCACCGGGCGCCGGCGGACGCTGTCGCGCATCACCTATCAGCGGTTCTTCCGGCGCTACTTTCATCTCTGCGGGATGACAGGCACTGCGGCCGAGGTCGCCGGCGAGTTGCGCTGGGTCTACGGGCTGCGTGTGACCCGGGTGCCGACGCATCAGCCGTTGCGGCGTCGCAATACCGGCGTGCGGGTGATGGCCGATGAGGATGCCAAGTGGGATGCGGTGGTGCGCGAGGCCACCGCAATGGCCGCACTCGGGCGGGCGGTGCTGATCGGCACGCGCTCGGTGGCGGCCTCGCAGCTGCTGGGGGCGCGGCTGGCGCGGGCGGGATTTTCCGTGGCCGTGCTGAACGCGGAATCGCATGCCGAGGAGGCCGGGATCGTGGCCGAGGCCGGGCGGCCCGGCTGCATCACGGTGGCGACGAACATGGCCGGACGCGGCACCGACATCAAGCTGGCGGCCGAGGTGCGCGCGGCCGGCGGGCTGCATGTGATCCTGACCGAATTCCACGAAAGCCCGCGCATCGACCGCCAGCTATTCGGCCGCGGCGGGCGGCAGGGCGATCCCGGCAGCTACGTGGCGATCGTGGCACTGGACGACGAGATCTTTGCCCGGTTCGTACCGGCTGCGTGGCTGGCCTCGTTGCGCGGGGTCGCGTCGGCGCATGGCGGCGTGCTGCCGGAGTGGATCGGCCGCTGGCTGCGGCGCTGGGCACAGGCGGCGGCGGAGCGGCTGAACGCAGGCATACGACGCAACACCCTGACCAACGACGAGCGCACGGAGCGGATGCTGGCATTCTCCGGGCGGGGGGAGTGATACCAAGCGCCGTTTAGGATGACCCATGGCCAAGCAAGCATGGGGCTTCGCCCCAAACCCCAGCAGGGGCCAAGCCCCTGCACCTTAACCATAAGAAAATAAACGGGTTTCCAAAGGCCGCCGGCCTTTGGCGGGTCCAGGGCAGAGCCCTGGCCTTGTCTTGCTTCAGGGAGCAATCGTTTAGGCGGTTGGAACTAGATCGGCCCGTTGGGGGCCACGAGAATTTTCCCGCCCTTCGCCTCGCGCTGGGCGTGGGCGACGGCCTCGGCGATCTGTTCGATCGGATAAACCGCGGCGACCGGGGCATCGAGCTTGCCATCCTGCATCTGCCCGGCGAGGTCGGCGAAGATGGCCTGGATCTCGCCCAGGCTGCGTCGGCCCAGGAAGCGGCCGAGCATGAAGCCGGACAGGGTGATGCCGCGGAACATCAGGTCGCCACGGTCGATCGCCGGCTGGCCGCCGCTCATGGCACCATAGGTTACCACCGCCCCGCCATCGGCCACGCACGACGCGATGCGGGCCAGCGCCTCGCCGCACACGGCGTCGATGCCGAGTTTCACCGGGGCGCCGCCGACCGCCTGGGCGACGCGGGCGGCAAGGTCGGGTCCGTCGACGATGCAGATGTCCGCACCTATGGCGTGGAGTTCGGCGAACAGCGACTCGCGGCGCACCACGTTGACGGTGCGCAGGCCGCGCGCGCGGCCAAGGCGGATTATCAGCCGGCCGACGGCGGAGTTGGCGACGTTCTGAATCACCCAGTCACCCGGCTGCAAGGCGGCCACGTCGCTGAGCAGCAGTTGGGCGGTGGGCGGGTTGATGCGCAACATTGCCGCCTGGCGGATCGGGATGTTCTTGGGGATGGCGATCACATCTTCGCCCTTCACGCGCCGGCGCTGCGTCCAGTTCTCGCGCTGGAGGTTGATGACGTGGTCGCCGAGCTGCACATGCGTAACACCCGCGCCCACGGCGGCCACGCGGCCGACGCATTCGGCGCCGGGGGTGGCCGGCAAGGGTGGGCGCAGGCGGTAGGTGCCGGTGCAAAAGCCGATATCGGCGGGGTTGATCGGAAAGGCGAGCACGTCGAACACCACCTCGCCCGGGCCGGGGGCGCCGACATCCGGCACCTCGACGCAGTGCACCACGTGCTCGGGCACGCCGTATTCCGAAAGGTCGATCCGCTTCATCGTCGTGCTCCCGTTTGCGCCAGTGTGCGGCGCCGCGCTGTTAGCCAAGAAGGCCAGGGGGTCGAGCCCCCCCGGACCCTCTGCATCATGGTTGAGGGTCCAGGGGGCTCGGCCCCCTGGTGGGTCCAGGGCGAAGCCCTGGCCTTCTCGGCTAACAGCGCGGCGGCGCACACTGGCGCAAACGGGAGCACGACGATGAAGCGGATCGACCTTTCGGAATACGGCGTGCCCGAGCACGTGGTGCGCT
>JBBQOT010000414.1:0-3747 GCA_038331165.1 Acetobacterales bacterium | reverse complement strand
ATGGATGGCCATCCGTCCTCGCAACCCGATCACAATGACAGATCACGCAGACACAAGGGCAGAGCCCTGGCTTGCTTTCCTTCGTCGGTCAAGCGTTAGACGGATTGGTAGGGCGCTCGGGTCTCGGCGGTGGCCAGGGTCACGGCTTTTCCGCCTGCTTGGCTAATCGCACGCGCGCGCATAGTATTTGTTGAGTGTGGCAAGCGGCCCTGTCCGGCGCGGACCGGGCCGCCCTTGCGTTGCACGCATGTGAAGGCGGGGCTTGGATGACACGGCGAGACGATGTTCGATATGGCGCGGCCCTTGGCGCGCCCCGTGCCGGTTGATCTCCGTTCGTCGGCCTTGGCGCCACCGTACCCCATCAGTGAAGCTGAACCGCCAGTGAGCAGCACGTGAGCGATACCCCCGACGGCCCGCCGCCCGAGGACGATGCACCGATGGGGCCGCCGAGCGGCCGCCAGCCGGTGGTGCTTGAGGAGGAGATGCGCCGCTCCTACCTCGACTATGCGATGTCGGTGATTGTCAGCCGTGCGCTGCCGGATGCGCGCGACGGGCTGAAGCCGGTGCACCGACGCATTCTGTACGCCATGCAGGAGGGCGGCTACACGCCCGATCGCCCCTATCGCAAATCGGCCAAGATGGTTGGCGAGGTGATGGGCAATTTCCACCCGCACGGTGACAGCGCCATCTATGACGCGCTGGTGCGGATGGCGCAGACGTTTTCGATGCGCGTGAAGCTGATCGACGGCCAGGGCAATTTCGGCTCGGTGGATGGCGACCCGCCGGCGGCCATGCGCTACACTGAGGCGCGGCTGTCGCGGGCGGCGATGTATCTGCTGGCCGACATCGACCGCGACACGGTCGATTTCCAACCGACTTACGACGAGTCGGACAAGGAGCCGCGGGTGTTGCCCGCGACCTTCCCGAACCTGCTGATCAACGGCGCCGGCGGCATTGCGGTGGGCATGGCCACCAACATCCCGACCCACAACCCGGGCGAGATCATCGACGCCACGTTGGCGATGATCGAGAACCCGGAGATCACCCTGGAAGAGGTGATGAAGATCGTGCCGGGGCCTGATTTTCCGACCGGCGGGCTGATCATGGGGCGTTCCGGCATTCGCTCGGCGTTCGACACCGGGCGGGGCAGCATCATTATCCGCGCGCGCACCGAGTTCGAGGATCTGCGCGGCGGGCGGCAGTCGATCATCGTCACCGAAATTCCTTATCAGGTGAACAAGTCGGTTCTGTTGGAAAAGATCGCCGAGCTTGTGCGGGCCAAGCAGGTTGAGGGCATCGGCGACATGCGCGATGAGAGCGACCGCTCCGGCATGCGCATTGTCATCGAGTTGCGGCGCGACGCCACGCCGGAGGTGGTGCTGAACCAGCTGTTCCGTTTCACCCAGTTGCAGACCAGCTTCGGCGTGAACATGCTGGCGCTGGACGGCGGCCGGCCGCGGCTGATGGGGCTGCGCGACGCGCTGGCCGTGTTCATCCGCTTCCGCGAGGAGGTGATCCTTCGTCGGGCTCGGTTCGAGCTGTCCAAGGCGCGCGAGCGGGCGCATTTGCTGGTTGGGTTGGCGATCGCGGTGGCCAATATCGACGAGGTGATCGCGCTGATCCGCGCCAGTGCCGATGCGGCGACCGCGCGCGTGGCGTTGATGGCGCGGGCCTGGCCGGCGGAGGCGGTGGTGCCGTTGCTGGAGCTGATCGAGGACGAGCGCAACCTGCTGTCGGACGACGTGCTGGGCTCGCGCACCGTGCAACTGACCGAGGATCAGGCGCGCGGCATCCTGGAACTGCGGCTGCAACGGCTGACCGGGCTTGAGCGGGAAAAGATCAACGAGGAGATGGGCGAGGTGTCGGGGCGGATCGCCCATCTGCTGGCGATCATCGCCAGCCGGCCGCGCCGCATGGAGGTGATGAAGGCCGAGCTGGTCGCGGTGCGCGCCGAGATCGCCACGCCGCGCATGTCGACGTTGACGGATGGGGATTCGGACCAGGACGACGAGAGCCTGATCGAGCCTGGCCAGATGGTGGTGACCATCACCCGCGGCGGGTTCATCAAGCGCACGGCGTTGGAGACGTTCCGCCAACAGAATCGCGGCGGGCGCGGACGGTCGGCGGCCGGCACGCGCGGCGACGACATCGTGACGCGCAGCTTCAACGGCCACACCCACCAATGGGTGCTGTTCTTCAGTAGCGGCGGCAAGGCGTATCGCGAGAAGGTGTGGAAGCTGCCGGAGGGCGGGCCGACCGGGCGCGGGCGGGCGCTGGTGAACCTGCTGCCCGATCTTGGCCAGGACACCATCACCACCGTGCTGCCGCTGCCGCAGGACGAAAACCTGTGGGACAGCCTGCACCTGGTGTTCGCCACCAAGTCGGGCAATGTGCGGCGCAACCGGCTGTCAGACTTCCGCAATGTTCGTTCATCGGGTCTCATCGCCATGAAGCTCGACGAAGGCGATGAACTGATCGGCGTGGCGACGCTGCGCGAGGGCGACGACGTGCTGCTGTCGACCCGGCTGGGCCGGTGCATCCGCTTCCAGGCGACCGACGACCAGCTGCGGGTGTTCGCGGGGCGCGATTCATCGGGCGTGCGCGGCATCAAGCTGGCCGAGGGCAAGAACCCCGACAGCGTGATCAGCCTGTCGGTGCTGCGCCATGTGGCGGCTACGCCGGGCGAGCGGGCAGCGTATCTGCGCCAGGCCACTGCGCGCCGCCGCGGGGGCGAGGAGGAGGGCGAGGCCGTTGCCGAGGTTCCCGCGGTGGAGACCGAGGACGCCGCCGAGGAGGTGACGCTCAG
Organism: Acetobacterales bacterium; assembly: GCA_038331165.1. Taxonomy (GTDB): domain Bacteria; phylum Pseudomonadota; class Alphaproteobacteria; order Acetobacterales; family Acetobacteraceae; genus CAMDGX01. Next base: position 941 of record JBBQOT010000414.1, on the reverse strand, counting down.
CGCCGAGCGCATCGCCGCTTTGGAAGCGGCCGAGGAATTCCTGCTGACCGTGGCCGATGGTGGTTTCGGCAAGCGATCCTCGGCGTATGAATACCGCACCGTTGGCCGCGGCGGGCTGGGCATCACCGCGATCACGCTGACGCCGCGCACTGGGCGCGCGGTGGCCGGCATCCTGCCGGTGCGCGGCGGCGATGGGGTCATGCTGGTGACCGATGCCGGGCGGCTGATCCGCCTGCCGGTTGATCAGGTTCGGATTACCGGGCGTGCCGCCATGGGGGTGACGCTGTTCCGGCTGGATTCCGGCGAGCGCGTGACGAGCGTGTTCCCGGTGATCGAGGACGACCCCGTCGACGACACGACGCCCGGCGATGATGACGTGCCGCGGGCCGCGGAAGGAAACGACCCCAATGGGTGAGCGCATCGGCCTGTATCCCGGCACCTTCGACCCGATCCATAACGGCCATCTCGACGTGATCGCACGGGGTGCGCGGCTGGTGGACCGGCTGGTGGTGGGCGTGGCGATCAACATCGGCAAAGGCCCGTTGTTCGAGCTGGATGAGCGCGTGGAGCTGGTGACGCGGGAGTGTGCGGCGATCGCGGCACGCACTGGCGCTGCGATCGAGGTGCAGGCGTTCACCGGATTGCTGGTGCATTTTGCCCGCGACCTGGGTGCGCGCAGCATCATCCGCGGACTGCGCGCCGTTTCTGACTTCGACTATGAGTTCCAGATGGCCGGTATGAACTACCGCATGCGACCCGACATCGAGACCACCTTCCTGATGGCCAGCGAGCATCACCAGTTCATCTCGTCGCGTTTCGTCAAGGAGATTGCGCTGCTCGGCGGCGATATCTCGTCCTTTGTCTCGTCGTTCACCTTCGGCCGCACCATGGCGAAGGTCAGGGCGCGCGGCTGAACCCGGAGGTTTTCCAATGCATCGCCG
>JBBQOT010000413.1:0-3765 GCA_038331165.1 Acetobacterales bacterium | reverse complement strand
CTCGACCCGCCAGGGGGCCGAGCCCCCTTGACCCTCGACCGCTAAGTGAGCTCTTTCTAAATGGATGGGGTCCAGGGGCGACGCCCCTGGCCTTCCCCTTTCCTACCTTTCGACTCCTCGCACATGCTCGCGCAAAACGATGTAGAGGCCGGCAGCGACGATGATGGTGGCGCCGGCGAGCATGGCTGGGGTGGGGATTTCGTGGAACACCACATAGCCGAGGATGATGGCCCAGACGATGCTGGCGTAGTTGAACGGGGTGATGACCGAGGCGGGTGCCATCTGGATGCCGCGGTTGATGCAGAGGTAGCCGACCATCGAAAGCAGGCCGACCAGGGCAAGGATGGCGGCGTCGGTCGGTGAAGGGACGAGCCAGCCGCCGATCAGGCTGGTGGATGGGGTGAGCGGCCAGGCGGAGGCGGCGGTCATCAGCAGCAGCGGAAGCACCTGGATGGCGACCAGCAGGGTAGTGGGGGTGGCGCGCAGGCGGCGGGTGATGACGAGCGAGATGGCGTACATGAAGCTGCCGGCGACCGAGACGACGGTGTAGATGGTGACGGACAGGCCGGCCGGTTGGAGCGCCACCAGCACGCCGGCGAAGCCGGCCAACACGGCGCACCAGCGGCGCCAGCCGACATCCTCGCGCAGGAAGAGCGCCGCCATCGCGGTGACGTAGATCGGCGCGGCCAGATAGATGGTGGTGCCGCCGGCCAGCGGCAGTTCGACGATTGCCCAGTAGAAGCACACGACCTCGACCGCCGAAAGCATGGCGCGCCAGGCGTGCGGGGCGAACTGGCCGGCTTGGCGCAGCGCGCGCAGGTCGGCGCGGGTGATGAAGCAGGCAAGGATCAGCAGCACCACCACGCTGCGGGCGAACAGAATCTCGCCCACCGGGTAGCCGCCGGCGAGCCATTTTGCCAATGCGTTGCTGAGCGCGAAGACGAAGACGCCGAGCAGGGTGATGCCGATGCCGGCGAGCAGGCGGCGGGCCTCGGCCGGCGCGGCGGCTTTCGACATCAGACAGGGGCCAGGTAGCGGTGCGGCGGGGGCGGCAAGGTGACGGTAATGGGGTCGCCGGGGTGGACAATGCCGCCGCGGCGCACGGTGGCCATGATGCCGGCCTTGCGCACCAGATTGCCTTCGGCATCGCGTGCCAGGGTGGCGGCCATCAGGCCCGCGGCGAAACGGTCGAGTTGCAGGCAGGGGTTGCGCAGGCCGGTGATGGCGATTTCGGCGGTGTCGCCCAGGCGCAGCACGGTGCCGACGGGCAGCGCCAGCAGGTCGATGCCGATGGTGGTGACGTTCTCGCCCATGTCGCCGGGGGCGATGGTGAAGCCGGCGGCGGCCAGCTCGGCGAAGAGTTCGGCGTGGATCAGGTGGACCTGGCGCAGGTTCGGCTGGGCCGGGTTGCGGGCGACGCGGGAGCGGTGACGGACGGTGGCGCCGGCATGGGCGTCGCCTTCGACACCGAGGCCTTCGACAAGGGTGATGCCGGCGCAGGTCGGTTTGCTGAAGCGGTGCCGCGGGTTGCGGGCCACCGCGAGGATTGTTGCTGGCATCGCGAATCTCCTGTCGGGAGGATGAGTCGGCGCGCGGCGGCGCCGTGTCCAGCCCCGGAATCAGCGCGGCTTGGGCGCAAAATGAATGGGGCGAGGGTCCATCCGGATTGTTGTGGGTCGGGCTGGCCTTGCGCCCGGCGCCGCGCCGCGCATGATCGCGCGGGACGGTGGGAGAGCCTCGGATGGACTGGGCAGCTGCGGCGGCGCGGGCGGAGGCAGTCGCGGGGGCGTGGAGCGACGAAGCGGGGCCGGGGGGTGCGATCCTGCTGTTCGACGCGGGTGGGTTGCGGGTGGCGGCGTGTGGCGGGTTCGCCAGCATTGAGCACCAGCTGCGGTTCACGCCCGACACGGCGATGCGCTATGCCTCGATCAGCAAGCATTTCCTGTGCGGGTTGCTGGCGCGCGACGGGCGGATCGGGGTCGACGACCGGCTCGGCCAGCATATCGATGCCGGTGCTGCGCAGGGGGCGGTGACGGTGGGCCGCGCGCTGGACATGACCAGCGGCCTGGCCGACGCGGCGCCGACGCTGGGGTTGTTGGGCAATTCGTCGTCCACGCAACTGGACCGGCACGCGTTGCTTCGCTTCGTGACCTCGATCGATGCGCTGAACTACGAATCCGGCAGCGAGATTTCATACACGAATTCGGGCTACCGGATGGTGCAGGCGGCGTTGGAGGCGAAGGGCGTGGCGTATGGCGCGGCGCTGCGCGCGGCGTTTTTCGGGCCGTTGGGCCTGACCATGCATCTGCCGGAGGACGAGAGCGAGCCGGTGGCGAACCTGGCGACAGGCTATTGGAAGGGCCCGGCGACGGAGAGCCCGGGGGGAAACGATGCCGGGTGGCGGCGGGGTCGCTACGGGTTGCATTACTCGGCCTCGGGCGGGATCACCGGCACGGCGCGTGACCTGGCCACCTGGTGCCACGCGATGATGGTGGGGCGCGGGCCGGCGGCGGGGCTGCTGGAGCTTCTGTCGGCGCCGCGGGCGCTGGTGGACGGCGCGGTCACCGGCTATGGGCTGGGCCTGGCACGGGCGCCGCTGGGCGGACATGTGCTGATCGGCCACGGCGGTTCGCTGCCCGGCTACAAGAACCATTTCCTGATCGCGCCGCAGCTGGGTGTCGGAGTGGTGGTGTTGTGCAACCGCGAGGATGCCGACCCGCTGGCGCTGTGCCTGTCGGTGATGTCGGCGCTGACCGGCACGGCGGAACCGGCGCCGGCGCCGGATGTGCTGCCCGAGGGGCGGTTCATCGCCGAGGACGCGCCGATCTGGATCGAGCACAAGGCCGGCGTGCTGAGCTATCTCGACGCGCAGGCGACGCTGTTCCGCGACGGTGCGGAGGCGGTCAGCCGCAGCGTGGAGCTGCCGGTGCGGCTGCGCACCGGGGGCGGGGCGATTATCGGGGCGATTGGGCATGTGGCGCGGCGTTTCCGCCCGGCGACGGGGGCGGGGGTGCGGCCGGAATGGGCGGGCGAGTGGGTGTGCCCGGGGCAGAACGGGCGGTTCAGCATCGCGGTGGATGGCGGCCGGGCGACGCTGGCCAGCGGGTCCGGGCCGATGCGCAGGGTGCTGGACATGCTGCCGATCGCCAGCGACATTGCGCTGGTGGAACGGCGGGACGGGCCGTGGACGCAGCGCGCCTGCCTGCACTTCACACAGGCCGGCGTGCGGCTGCTGGTCAACCGGTCGCGGGTGCTGCGGTTTGTGCGGGAATAGCCGGACGGATCAGCTGATCGAGGGCCCGCAGCGTTCCCAGACCACGGGGGCGGTGTCGCCCTGCTGCACGCGCACACGGTATTCGCCCATCAGCACCATGGTGATGCGGGTGCCGGCGCCTGGCTCGCCGGACGGGACGGTGTAGGCGAAGTCGTGGCGGCCATAGTCGCCGGCGGTGGTGGTGCCGGCGGGGGTGACGATGCTGGGGCCGGTGATCACCATGCGGCGGCCCTTTTCGTGGCACCAGGCGCCGTCGATGGCATCGGCGCGCGCCGCGTGCGGCACGGCCAGGGCGGCGAGGGTCAGCAGGGCGAGGGTGGCGCGGGACATGCGTCGGCCTCCGGTGCGGGCGGCGGGACGGCGAGCCTAGCGCCGGCGCGTGGCGGAACGGAAGGGGCGCGGTGCGGCTACTTCGCGGCTGGGGCGGAGATTATACCAATCCGCCTCATCATTGACCTACGCAGAAGGCAAGGCCAGGGCTCTGCCCTGGA
>JBBQOT010000412.1:0-3769 GCA_038331165.1 Acetobacterales bacterium | reverse complement strand
GGGGGGAGAGAAGTTAGTGGGGCGGCTCGCCATTTTTCGTGGGGGCTGGTGTTCGGGCTGCTAGCGCGGTTACGAGATACTGAGCAAAGGTCCAGGGGCTTGGCCCCTGGCGGGTCTGGGCAGCGCCCGGCCTTGTTTTTTTTCGCGGCGATGGGACTGGAGGTGGTGCTGGCCGCCCTTCGGCGCGCTCGCTTCAAACGATATGATATTGACCATCTTCCCCGCTCTCCGGCATAGGTGTTGGGTCGGCGATGCGGTCAGGATGATTTTCTGGAACGGCACGGCGCGGGTGGAAGATCAAGGGCCGTGCTTTCGGCGGATGTGGTGCATCGGGGTGTGCCGCGCGATCGGACCTTGAACCAAGATGCCGTCGTTGGGCATCGCCGGAAGGCTTGAGTACTATGATTTCTGTCGGCCAATCACATGCAGCGCAGGAGGCGGGGTCGTTCCGACACCAGACATTGCACCAGGCGCTGCGGGACGCGACCACGACGATCCATCAGCGGTTGCACGGCCATGATGGCTTTGCAGCGGTGCAGGACGGATCGATCCTGCCGTCGCAGTATCGCCAGTTGCTGATGCGGCTGTATGGATTTCACATGGCCTTCGAAACCGCCACGGGGGCATCGCCGGAGCGGAGCGGCTGGCTGGCAGAGGACCTTGCGCGCATGGGCGCCGACGGGGGCATGGTGGACGCGGCACCGCGGTGCGCGGACATGCCGGCGCTGGACACGCCGGCGCGGCTGCTGGGGGCGTTGTATGTCGTGGAAGGCTCGACGTTGGGCGGTCGCATCATGGCGCCGCGGCTTGACGGCATTCTGGGCCGCCAGGCGGCGGGACGGCGGTTCCTGCTGGGGCGTGGGGCGGCGACCGGCGGTGCGTGGCGGCTGCTGCTCGGCCGGATCGAGGCGATCGGGCATGATCCGCACCAGCGGGCGGAGGCGGTGGCGGCGGCGGTGCAGACCTTCGCGGCTTTCGAGGACTGGCTTTGCGGATGGAGGGATTTTTCGCATGATTGATCGGGCACCAGAGTTGGACGCCGGGGCGATCATCAGTTGCGATGACGAGCCTATTCATAGTCCGGGCGCCATCCAGCCGCACGGGGCCATGCTGGTGCTCGACGGCGACACGCTGGAGGTGTTGCAGGTTGCAGGGGATACCGCGGGCCTGCTTGGTGTGTCGTTCGAGACGCTGTTGGGCGGGCATATCGGCGGGCTGCTGACGGCGGTGCAGGTGGAGCAGGTGCAGAGCCTGGCCCGGCTGGGCGGTTTGACCAGGCCGCGCCATCTGCTTGACCCGATCCTGCGGGTTGTGCCGGGCTGCCCGCTGGATGCCAGCCTGTATCGCAGTGGCCCGGTGCTGGTGCTGGAATTCGAGGCGGCCGATATCGCCGACCGTTTCACCTCGGACCCGCTGGCCGGCGTGCAGACGATGGTCAACGGCTTTGCCGCCGCCCAGTCGATATCCGATCTATGCCAGATGGCGGCCGATGATCTGCGCCATGTGATCGGCTATGACCGGGTGATGATCTACCAGTTCCAGGATGACGATTCGGGGTTGGTGATCGCCGAGAGCCGGGAGGCGGAGCTTGAACCGTTCCTGGGCCTGCATTACCCGGCGAGCGACATTCCGAAGCAGGCGCGCGCGCTGTATCTGCGCAACACCCTGCGGGTGATCGCACGCACCGATGATCGTCCGGCGCCGCTGGTTCCGGCCCGCAACCCGCGGACGGGCCAGCCGCTGGACATGAGCTTTGCCCTGTTGCGCGATGTGTCGCCGGTGCATCGGCAGTATTTGCGCAACATGGGCGTGGGTGGCTCGATGTCGATCTCGATCGTTCTTGGCGGCCGGTTGTGGGGGTTGATCGCCTGTCACCACGACAGCGCGCGCCGCCTGCCGCGGCATTTGCGGGCGATGTGCGAACTGTTCGGCTCGATGTTCTCGCTGCAGCTTGAGACGCGGCACGATGGCGAGCGTTTCGAGGCACGGCTGGCCGGGCGGGAGGTGCTGCAGCAGCTTATGCTCAATCTTGCCGTCGCCGAAGACTACGCGATGGGGCTTACGCACGAATCGCCCAACCTGCTCGACTACATCCATGGCCGCCGCGACGCTGACGATTCCACGCAAAGAGGCGGGGTGGCGGTGCGCGTGAAAGGCCGGACGACGGTGCTGGGGGTGGCGCCCGAGCCCGGCATGATTGAGCAGCTCGCCGCGTGGCTCGACAGCCAAATGGGCGACACCGGCGGGGTGTTCGCCAGCGACCAGCTGGGCGAGATATGGGAGCCGGGGCGCGCGTTGCGCGCGGTTGCCGCTGGCATTCTGGTGATTTCGGTGTCGCCGGAACAATCGGACTACATCATCTGGTTCCGGCCGGAAATCGCCACCACCGTTACCTGGGCAGGGGCGCCGGGCAAGGTGGTTGAACCCGGCCCGCACGGGCTGCATCTGCTGCCACGGCAGTCGTTCGAAAAGTGGAAGGAGATTGTCACCGGGCGGAGTGCGCCGTGGACCGCGGCCGATCGCGATGCGGCAGCCGACCTGCGGGTGTCGTTGCTGGATGTTGTGCTGCGGCGGATCACCCTGCTGACCGAGGAGCGCCGGCAGACGGCAGCGCGCGACCAGTTGCTGATGGCCGAACTGGATCATCGGGTGAAGAACACGTTGGCGAACATCCAGGCGCTGGTTGCCACGACCAGCCGCAGCGCGGAATCGCTGAAGGGGTTCGTGCAGGGGCTGGATGGCCGCATTCAATCGATGGCGAAGGCGCACAGCCTGTTGTCGCAAAGCCGTTGGGAAGGTGTGTCGATCGAGCAACTGATGCGGGAGGAGCTGGAGCCCTACATGCAGGGGGAGAACCGCATTGTGCTGCGCGGGCCGGCGCTGCTGCTGTTGCCGAAATCGGCGTTGTCGCTGTCGTTGACGGTGCATGAACTGGCCACGAACGCGGCGAAGTTTGGTGCCTTGCGCTCGAAAGCCGGCGCGATCGCGATTGAATGGGCGCATTCGGCAGAGGGCGGCTTCGATCTGTCGTGGCGGGAGGCGGGCGGCCCGGCGGTGACGCCGCCGACGCGGAGCGGGTTCGGTTCGATGCTGATCGAGCGGGCGCTGGCGATGGAGACCGGCGGGCGGGCGAGCCTGCGGTTTCTGCCGGCGGGCGTGGTGTGCGAGATGTACCTTCCGGCGGCGTCGGTGACCATGGTGACGCGCCCGGCGGTGCTGCCGGTGGAGCCTGAGAAGGCGGATACCGCGGCGCGGCCGAATGGCCCCTACCGGATTCTCGTTGTGGAGGACTCGGCGATGATATTCATGGGGATAGAGCTTGTGTTCGAAATGCTCGGCTGGGAGATCGTGGGGCCGGCGACGCGGCTGGACCAGGCGATGCAGATGGCGCGCGCGGAGAGTTTCGATGCGGCACTTCTGGATGTGAACCTGAATGACGAAATGTCATGGCCGGTGGGCACCGTGTTGCGCGAGCGCGGGGTGCCGTTCATTTTTAGCACGGGCTACGATATTTCGAGGATGCTGCCGCGTGAGCTTTCGGACGCGGAGGTGATCCGCAAGCCGTACCAGATGGACGAGATGGAGACGCGGCTGCGGGCGCTGATTGAGACGCGGCGGGCTGGGTTGGGCAAAGCCCAGCCTCCCTTTTCTTCGGACCTATAATACCAATCTCTGTTTGGGATGACTCATGGCCAAGCAAGGCCAGGGCGTCGCCGTCGCGGCGCGAAGCCGCGCCGACGGGGACCCACCAGGGGCCAAGCCCCGTGGG
>JBBQOT010000411.1:0-3773 GCA_038331165.1 Acetobacterales bacterium | reverse complement strand
CGAGGTCCAGGCCGGCGGGGCGGGTGATGATGCGGTCCATTTTCAGTTCACCCTGTGTTTGGCGACGAAATCCTGGTCAACCTCCACGCCGATGCCCGGCGTGTCGGGGATCGGAACCGTGCCGTCGGGTTGCAGGTCGAAGCTGGCGCGCGCGATGCCCCGGGTGAGCGCACTTTGGCTGACGTTGAACTCCACGAATTTCGCGCGGGGCAGGGTGGCGATCAGTTGCAGCGAGTAGCCGGTCAGCAGATGGGTCAGCCAGGAATGCGGCACCAGGTCGATGCCGGCCTGTTCGGCCATTGCCGCCACCTTCGCCGCCACGCTGACGCCGCCACAGCGGGAGAGATCGGGCTGCACGATATCGACGCAGCCCTCACCAATGAAGCGTTCGAAATCCCATACCGTGGCGACCTGTTCGCCGGCCGCGATCGGGGTGGGGCTGGTGCGGCGCACGGCGGCATACTCGTCGAACCGCTCGGGGTGGATGAAATCCTCCACCCAACCGACATCGTAGTCGGCCAGCCAGCGGCACAGGCGTTCGGCCTCGCGCCGGGTGCGCAGAACGCTGGAGAACGGTTGTTCGGGGTTTTTCCAGCCCGCCGGATACCAGCCGGGATCAACCAGAAGATGCCGGTCGGGCCCGAGCGCGCCGCGCGCCGCCGCCACAAGTTCCCTGTCGCGGCCTTCATCCTGGCCGAACACGCCCCAGCCGAATTTCACCGCCCGGAAACCGCGCTCCACATAGCCGCGCGCCGCCGCCGCCATGCCCTCGGGCGTGTCGCGGAACAGGGTGGAGGCATAGGCCATCACGCGGTCGCGCCGGCGGCCACCGAGCAGGCGGGCGAGCGATTGGCCCGCCGCCTGGGCGCGGATTGACCACAGGCAATTGTCGATCGCCGAGATGCATTGCATGGCGATGCCGCGCCGGCCGTAATAGGCGCTGCCGACATACAGCTTGTCCCACAGGCGCTGCACATCGAGCGGGTTCTCCCCGATCAGCAGCCCCGCGAGCGTCTGGAACCCCGGGATCGACATGCCCTGGCCCGAGATGATGGCCACCGCCGCCGGCGCCAGCGTTTCGGCATCGGCCCACCCGGTCAGCCCCTCGTCGGTGGCCACCCGCACCAGCAACTGCCAGTCGCCGTTGTCGGTTGCCTCCTCGCCGCCCGCGGTCGCGCCATAGCTCGTCTCGCCGCGCAGCAGGATCGGTTCCACTTCGGTGATCTTCATCGCCCCCTCGCGGTTGCCAGACGGGGAGCATAGGATGGCAGGCGGATCAGGCAATGGAGGCGGGCATGCTGCACAACGCGAAGGATTCGGAACTGCGGGCACGGGCCGCGCGCGTTGTGCCCGGCGGCATGTGGGGCCACCAGAACGCCGCCAACCTGCCCGAAGGCTATCCGCAGTTCTTCGCCTCCGCCCAGGGCTGCCGCATCCGCGACGTGGATGGCAACGAATACATCGACTTCATGTGCAGCTGGGGCCCCGTGCTGCTCGGCCACCACCACCCCGAGGTGGAGGCCGCCGCCGCCCGCCAGGCCGCACTCGGCGACTGCCAGAACGGCCCCGGCGAGGCGATGGTGGAACTGGCGGAACTGCTGGTCGATACCATGCCGCATGCCGACTGGGTGCAGTTCCAGAAGAACGGCACCGACGCCACCACCATGGCCGTCACCTTCGCCCGCGCCGGCACCCGCAAGCGCAAGGTGCTGGTGGCAAAGGGCGCCTATCACGGCGCGGTGCCCTGGACCTCGCCCTCGCTCTCCGGCGTCACGTCCGAGGACCGCGCGCATATCGACCACTACATCTACAACGACGTCGCCAGCCTGGAAGAAGCGGTCGACCGCCACCAGGGCGACCTGGCCGCCATCATCGCCTCCGCCTACCGGCACGACGTTGGCATCGACCAGGAGATGCCGACCCCCGCCTTTGCCCGCCGCGCCCGCGAGCTGTGCGATGCCACCGGGGCCGCGTTGATCATCGATGATGTGCGCGCCGGCTTCCGCCTCAATCTCGGCGGTTCGTGGGAGGGCCTGGGCGTGCGGCCCGACCTCGCGGCCTGGAGCAAGTCGATCGCCAACGGCCACCCGCTGGCCGCCATCACCGGCAATGACCGCTTCCGCGATGCGGTGCGCGGCACCTTCTCCACCGGCTCGTTCTGGACCGCCGCGGTGCCGCACGCCGCCGGGGTGGCCACCATCTCCGCACTGAAACGCGACGACGGCATTGGCCACATGACGGCGATGGGGCAGCGGTTCCGCGACGGCATGGCGGCGCTGTCGACGAAACACGGCATCGGCATCCGCCAGACCGGGCCAGTGCAGATGCCGCTGGTGCTGTTCGAAGACGATGCCGCGCAGGCGAAGGCGAATGCGTTCTGCTCGGCTGCACTGCGGGCGGGGGCTTATTTCCACCCCAAGCACAACATGTTCCTGTGCACCGCGCACAAGGCGGCCGATATCGACGCAGCGCTGGTGGCGGCGGATGTGGGGTTTGGCGCGGTGGGGCGGCTCTGATCCTGCACGCCCTCGTCCGCAGAGGCGGGCGAGGGAATGTCAGAAAGGACTCTTCTTTTTGTGAACAAAAAGAAGCAAAAAAACTTTATCAATTTATCCGTTTTTGTGCCGACACCACATTCAGCTGGCCAGTTGCCCACGACAGCCAATGGATGAAGTTTTTTTGCTTCTTTTTGTTCACAAAAAGAAGATTCTTCCTACCCCTTGCCGTAAACCGCCGCCGCATTCCCGCGATAGAACGCCCGGGACTGCTCCGCATCCAGCCGGATCGGCAGCGCCGTCATCGGGTCGTCGAAATCCCAGTGCGGATAGTCCGACGCGAACAGCAGCCGATCGAGCCCGATCCAGCCGATAAGGTCGGCGAGGTGCTGCGAGTTCGCCGGTTCTTCCATCGGCTGGCTGGTGAACCAGACATTGCGCTTGATGTACTCGCTCGGCGCCATGCGCAGATGCGGGGTTTCGCTGCGCAGGGTTTTCCAGTGCTTGTCCAGCCGCCAGGCGAGCGACGGCACCCAGCCGCACCCGCCTTCGATGATTACGAATTTCAGGGTGGGCAACTGCTCGAACACGCCCTCGACGATCAACGAGGTCAGTTGCGGCTGCACCGACTGGGCGTGGGCCAGCATGTCCTCGATGTAGAAGCTGGCCCAGCCGGAAGCGGTATTGGGGTTGCCGCCGAAGCCGAAGGCATGCATCGCCACTGGCAGGCCCGCGGCCACCGCCGCTTCGAAGATCGGCCGGTAGCGCCGCCCTCCCAGTGGTTCCGAGGTGCGCGACAGCAGGTAGACATGGCCGATATGCGGGCTGCCGGCCCAGCGTTCGATTTCCTTCGCGGCACCCTCGGGGTCTTCGTAGTTCACTACTACGGAAGCCTTGAGGCGCGGTTCCGGCTTGGCGAGGAATTCCACTTGGTAGTCGTTCAGCGCCGCGCAGACCGCGGTGCCCAGGGCAGGGTTCATGAAGTTCTGCGACGGCGTGCCCGGGTTGATGGTGCCGAACTCGACATTATAGGCGTCGAGATGCTGGCTGCGGATGAAGTCGAGGTCGGTGCCCGGCGGCTTGCCCGACGGCGGCCAGGCATCGCGCCGGGCGGCGGCCGGCTGCGCCTTGGGGTAGTTCGGCCCGCCGCCTTGCAGCCCGGTGCGGTGCGCCATGCCGAAGGTGGCGATATGATCGATCCAGCGCTGGGTCAGGAACGGATACAGCGCCTCCCAGTTCGGCGGGCCCAGATGCATGTCGATATCGGCGATGCCGAGG
>JBBQOT010000410.1:0-3786 GCA_038331165.1 Acetobacterales bacterium | reverse complement strand
GGCGAGGGCGGATTGCAGGTGGCCGATCGCCTGGCGCAGCTGGGCGGGGTCGCCAGTTTCGATCAAGGCGCGGGCCAGTGCGGCGCGGATCGGCGCGTGTTCCGGGGCGAGCCGCGCCGCCTCGCGGTAAGGGGCGATGGCGGCGGCGCCGCGCCCACCCTCGAACAGGATTTGCCCCTTCAGCTCGTGCAGCCAGGGGTTGCTGGGCATCGCGGCCAGCAGCTGGTCGATCGGTTTCAGCGCTTCGTCGGTGCGGCCGAGGCGGTACAGCGCGATGCCGCGGGCGTAGCGGGCTTCGGCGGCCGGGTCGTCGTCGCGGATGCGGCGCAGGGTGACGGAGCTGGGTTCCAGGAAGCCGCGCAGCTTGGCGCGCACCATGAGGAAGCCGCTGTCGAAGGCGGCGGGAAGCCTGGCATCGGAATGCGGGCTGCGGGCGATGTGGGCGGTGACCGTCTCGACGCGATCCTTGGTTAACGGGTGGGTGCGCAGATAGGGGTCCTGGAGCTCGTCGACCAGCGCGTCCTGGTCCTTGATGCGGCCGAACAGGCCCAGCATGCCGCGGGCCGACCAGCCGACGCGGTCGAGGGCATAGAGCGCGGACTGGTCGGCGCCGTTCTCCATGCTGCGGGTAAAGCTCATCAGCCCGCGCTGGGCGAGGTGCTGGCCGCCCAGCATGGCGCCCATGCCGGCATCGGGGCTGCGCCCGGCGGTGGCCGCGGCGACGCCGATCAGCATGGCAGCGATCGACTTGATCATCGCCTCGCGCATCATTTCCGGCAGCTTGGCGATGTGGCCGCCGCGGATGTGGCCGGTCTCGTGCGCGAGCACGGCGATCAGCTCCAGCGCCGATTCCGACTTGGCGATGATCCCGGTGTTGATGAACAGGCGGTTGCCGGTGCTGACGAAGGCGTTTAGAGCGTCATCGCGGATCAGGATGATGCGGACCGTGTTGGGTTCGACGCCTGAGGCGCGAAACAAGGGGTTGGCGAAATTGCGCAGCAGCGTCTCGGTTTCGGCGTCGCGGATGACCACCACCGTGGAGGCGGCGCCCTGTGCCGTGGCGGGGGCGGCGGTGGCGAGGGCCAGCGGCGCGGCCAGCACGGCCCCGAGCAGGGTGCGGCGGTGGCAGGCGCATGAGGGCGGGTGGCGGACCATCCACACGATTCTAGCAGGCCGCGCGGCCGCCGTCCTGCTCGCCGTCGGTCTGGCGACGACCGGCTGCTCCACCATCGAGTCGATGACCGACCGGCTGACCGGCACGGACCGGCCGAAGGAGGGCGCGGCGGGTTTCGTGCGCGGCTTCCTGGGTGCCGCGGTGGCTGATGAGCCGCAGGCGGCGCTGGCGGCGCGCGCGGTGCTGTCGGCGGGCGGCAATGCGGCGGATGCGGCGGTGGCGGCCGGGTTCACCCTGGCGGTGACCTTGCCGTCGCGCGCCGGGCTGGGGGCCGGGGGAGCCTGCCTGGCGTTCGCGCCGGAATCGCCGCTGCTGGGCGCAGAGGCGGTGCTGTTCCTGCCGCAGCCTGGGGGAGGCGGGGGGGATCGGCCGGCGGCGGTGCCGATGATGGCGCGCGGGCTGTTCGCGCTGCACGCCCGCTATGGCAAGCGCCCGTTCGAATCGCTGATCGTGCCGGCGGAGCAGCTCGCGCGCTTCGGCACCCCGGTCAGCCGTGCCTTTGCCCGCGATCTCGATGTGGTGGCCGGGCCGCTGGCGGGCGACCCCGACACCGCAGACATCTTTCTGCCGCGCGGGCGGCGGCTGGTGGAGGGCGACAGCTTCGTGCAGCCGGACCTGGCCGGCACGATCGGGCAGTTGCGGGTGGCGGGCGTTGGCGACCTGTACCAGGGCGGGTTGGCGCGGCGGCTGGTCGAGGCCAGCCAGCGTGCCGGCGGCGGCCTGACCGCGGCCGCGCTGCGCGGTGCCCTGCCGCAATTTGCGCCGGCGCCGAAGCTGGCGATCGGCAGCGGCGACTTCGCTGCCTTCCTGCCGACCGATGGCGGGGTGGCCGCGGGGGCGGCATGGCGCGTGCTCAATGCCAATCCGGGTGCTGCCGATATGGCCGCGGCGCGTGCCGCCGGGGTGGCCGCCGCGTGGCGCCGCGGGGGCTATGCCGGCAGTGCCCAGGCGGCGCTGGATGCCACCGATGCGCCGGCCGGCGGGCTGCCGCCGCTGTCCGCGTCGACATCGTTCATGACAGTCGACCGCGAGGGTAATGCGGTGGCCTGCGTGCTGACGATGAACAACCTGTTCGGCACCGGGCGGGTGGCGCCGCAGACCGGCGTGCTGCTGGCCGGCTCGCCAACTGCGATGACGCCGCCGCTGCTGGCGGCCGCGATCACCTATGGCGGGCGGGCGAAACTGGCGTTCAAGGGGGCGTTCACCGGGACCGGGCAGGAGGGCGCGCCGATGGCCGTCGCCGTCGGGATGCAGCAGAGCATCGCGGCGCGGCGCGCCCTGCCGAACCCGGTGCCGGAACCCGGACGGGCCAATGCGATGATCTGTCCGGGCGAGCTGCCCGGCGCGCCGGAACAGTGCAGCTGGGCCACCGACCCGCGCGGCCACGGGTTGGCTGCCGGGGGCAACTGATGGCGCTCAAGGTCGGGCGCGGGGCAGCCGCACCGCCCTTCATCGTGATGGACGTGATCACGGCGGCGAACGCGCGGCAGGCGGCGCTGCCGCCCGGTGCACCGCATGTGATCCGCATGGAGGTCGGCCAGCCCGGCACCGGCGCACCCGCCGGCGCGGTTGCCGCCGCCCAGCGAGCGCTCACTGCCGGTGCGCCGATGGGGTACACTGAAGCGTTCGGCCTGCCGTCGCTGCGCGCGCGGATCGCCGAGCATGGCCGTGCCTGGTACGGGGTGGATGTGCCGGCCGCGCGCATCGCGGTGACCGTGGGTGCCTCGGGCGCGTTCCCGCTCGCCTTCCTTGCCGCCTTTGACCCCGGCGATCGGGTGGCGATGGCGACGCCGTTCTATCCGCCCTATGTCAATATTCTCACCGCGCTGGGTATCACCCCGGTGATGCTGGAGACCGGGCCGGAAACGCGGTTTCAGCCGACGGTTGCCATGCTGGCGGCGCTGGACCCGCGGCCGGACGGGTTGATCGTCGCCAGCCCGTGCAACCCCGCCGGGACGATGCTGGCGCCGGCCGAGCTGGAGGCCATCGCGAAGTGGTGCCACGCCAACGGGGTGCGGCTGATTTCGGATGAGATCTACCACGGGCTGACCTATGACCAGCCGCAGGCGACGGCGGCGGCCTATAGCGACAGCGCCATCGTGGTGAACTCATTCTCGAAATACTTCTCGATGACCGGCTGGCGGATCGGCTGGCTGGTGCTGCCGGAGGAGCTGGTGCGGCCAGTCGAGTGCCTGGCGCAGAACCTGTTCATCTCGGCCCCTCACATCGCCCAGATCGCCGCCGAGGCGGCGTTCGACTGCACCGAGGAGCTGGAAGCCAACGTGGCGCGCTATCGCCGGTCGCGCGACCTGCTGCTGAAGGCACTGCCGGCAGCAGGGTTCCCGCGCATCAGCCCGGCCGAGGGGGCGTTCTATTTGTATGCCGATATCTCGGACCGCACCAACGACTCGCAGGCATTCTGCGCCCGCATGCTGGGCGAGGCCGGAATCGCCGCCTCGCCCGGCGTGGATTTCGACCGGAAGCGCGGCCACCACTTCCTGCGCTTCAGCTACTGCGGACCGGAAGGCGACATGGCGGCGGCGGCGGAGCGGTTGGCGGGCTGGAAGTAACGCGAGGGCTCTGCCCTCGACCGGTTGGGGCCGAGGGCCCCA
>JBBQOT010000409.1:0-3795 GCA_038331165.1 Acetobacterales bacterium | reverse complement strand
GACCTCGCCGGCTTCTGCGTCGATCCCGAGCCGCGCTACCTCGATGCGCAGCGCCGCATCAACCACCTGGAAGACTACCACGCGCTCAAGCACCACACCGCGCTGACAGGCTTCCTCGAAGGCCTGCTCGGCGGGCCGATCCTGGCCCACCCCCGCGTTCTCTGCCGCAACATCTTCCCGGCGCGGGACGAATACACCACCAAGGCGCACCAGGATTTCCCCAACGTGCAAGGCACGGAGGAGGTGTACACCGCGTGGATTCCCCTCATCGACATCCCGATGGAAGCAGGCCCGCTCCAGGTCGCCGCCGGCACGCAGGCCGAGGGCGTCTACGACTTCCACATCGGCGCAGGCGCTGGGGGCATCGAGATCACCGACCCGCTCGACGGACGCTGGCATGCCGGCCCCTTCGAAGCCGGCGACGTGCTGTTCTTCCACAGCATGACCGTCCACAAGGGCGTGCCCAACCGCGGTGACCGCCTGCGCATGTCGATGGACGTGCGCTATCAGCTCGCGAGCGAGCCCTTCAACCCCGACAACGCCAACCCCGACGCCCAGCCTTTAGCCTGGGAGGATATCTACGCCGGCTGGAAGTCGGACGATCTGAAATTCTACTGGCACCGCCTGCCGCTGGTGATCCGCGCGTTCGACCCGCAATGGTTCAACAAGCGCGATGCGTTGGCCTTCGATCTCGCGGACCGGGGCGATCCTCGGGCCCGCTCGGTGCTGCTGCGCATTGTGGCGCGCGATGCCGACCCGGCCAAGCGGGCGCGGGCGCAGGCGCTGCTGGAGGCGTTGCCTGCCTAACGAAATGCCGGCATCACCTGTTCGCCGAATCGCCGCGTCGAGGCCGTCACCAGGTCGTGGTCCATCTCGCCGAACCCGGTCTGGCACAGCAGGTGCCGGACGCCGGCGTCGTGCAACTCGGCGATCTGTTCGCGCACGCGCTTGGCCGAGCCGTAGAGCGTGCCGGTTTCCAGGATATTGGCCAGCGCCTCGGCGTCCGGGGTGGCGGGGTCGGCCCAGGGGTTGAGCATGGCGGGGTCGATGGTGAAGTCGGGCGGGTTCAGGGTGGCGCGCAAATGGCTGATGTGGTGGCGGGCGGCGAGCAGGAGTTCTCCGACGGAGTCCTCGGCCTCGGCGTCGGATTCGCCGACATAGACGTTGCGCCACAAGGCGGCCTGGGTGAGCAGGCGGGATTTGGTGGCGGCGTCGTGGCCGCCTTCGTCGAGGCCCTGGGCGTAGGTGGCCCAGCGCTCGCGGATGCGCGGGACGGGCAGGCGGGCGGTGAGGATGGGGATGCCGCGGCGGCCGCATTCGAGGAAGGAGGAGGGGGAGATGACGCTGCGCCAGAGCGGGGGGCCGCCGGGTTGGACCGGCTTGGGGCGCAGGGCGGGAACGTGGAGGTTGTAGTATTTGCCTGCATGGGTCATCGGTGCCTCGTGCCAGAGGCGTTCGAAGATGGATTGGGCTTCTTCCAGGCGGGCCTTGCTGTCGGTGCTGCGCAGGCCGTGGCCGATGAATTCGTATTCGTTGAAGACGGTGCCCTTGCCGATGCCGACATCGATGCGGCCCTTGGACAGGTTGTCGAGCAGGGACAACTGGGTGGCGAGGCGGACGGGGTGGTGGAAGGGCATCTGCACTACCGCGAAGCCGATGCGGATTTTGGTGGTTTTCATGGCGATGGCGGCGGCGAAGGTGAGCGCGTCGTTGTAGACGCTTTCGCCGGTGAAGTAATGCTCGGTGAGCCAGACGCCGTCGAAGCCCAGCGCCTCGGCGGTGACGGCAAGTTCGAGCTGCTGGTCGATGCAGGCGGCATCGGTGTCCGGCGTGGGGGAGGCGGCGAGGGTGAGCCAACCGAAGCGCATCGTTAGGGTCCTGGGGTGAGAGGTTTAGGAAAGGGAAGTCTTCTTTTTGTGAACAAAAAGAAGCAAAAAAACTTTATCCATTAGTGCTGGGGGCGTGATCATTGGTTTGGGGTTTTCCCCCGTTGGTGCGACAAAAACAGATGAAGTTTTTTTGCTTCTTTTTGTTCACAAAAAGAAGATTCTTTGCTTTCTAGTTAAAATATCGAATACCCCCCATCGATGACAAAGGATTCGCCGGTGTGGTAGGCGCTGGCGTTTGACATGATGTAGACGGCGATGCCGCCGAAATCGGCACTTGTGCCCCAGCGGCGCATGGGGATGCGGGGCATGACGTTTCCGGCGAATTTTTCGTTGGCGATGGATTTGGCGGTCATGTCGGTTTCGATCCATCCGGGCAGGATGGCGTTGGCGGTGATGCCGTGGCGGGCGGTTTCGACGGCGATGGATTGCAGCATGGAGATGAGGCCGCCCTTGGTGGCGGAGTAGTGCTCGTTGCGCGCGGCACCCTCGATGGCAGCGAGC
This sequence comes from Acetobacterales bacterium, assembly GCA_038331165.1. GTDB lineage: Bacteria > Pseudomonadota > Alphaproteobacteria > Acetobacterales > Acetobacteraceae > CAMDGX01. The sequence continues at coordinate 1,405 of JBBQOT010000409.1, read as the reverse complement.
GAGGCGGTACCGACCAGGCGGCCGCCGCCGCCGCGGGCGATCATGTGGCGGGCGGCGGCGCGCAGGGTGAACATGGCGCCGTCGAGGTTCACGCGCATGACCTTGTTCCACAGTTCGGTGTCGTATTCGTGGAACGGGGTGGAGCGGCCGGCACCGATGCCGGCATTGGCGAAGCAGCCATCGACGCGGCCGAGGATTTCCAGCGTGGTGGAGAAGGCTTTTTCGACGGCCTGTTCGTCGCCGACATCGCATTCGAGGGCGAGGATTTTGCGGCCGGTTTCTTCGAGGTGGGCGCGGGCGGCGGCGTTCTTGGCCGGGTTGGTGCCCCAGATGGCGATGTCGGCGCCGGCTTCGGCGATGGCACGGGCCATGCCGAGGCCGATGCCGGAATTGCCGCCGGTGATGAGGGCTACTTTTCCTGTCAGGTCGAAGGGTTGGTAGGGCATGGTGGTTCCTCGCGCACTTGGTGTGGGGAGGGTGGCGGAGCGGGGGGCAGCCGGCAAGTCCTGGCCGTTAGCCCGGTGGTGCCACGCTGAGGCCGACGACTTTGTGCTGGGCGATGAAGCCGGCGACGAGGCCGGATGCCTTGGCTTGCTCAACGAAGGCGCGGAGGAAGGCTTCGCCATTTGGCCGGTTCTTGCCGCAGCCGATCGCCTGCTGCACGGCCATGAACTTGCCCGCCATGATGGTGTGGCCGGGGGCTTTCGCCAGGTCGGTGAGGAGGCCGGGGCGCAGGCCGGCCAGGGCGTCGGGCTTGTCGGCGAGGTACATGTCGAAGGCGGCACCCAGGCCGCCGGAGCGGATGAGGGTGGCGTGGCGGATGTTGCGTTCGAGCCAGAGGTCGTAGGCGCTGCGGGCGGAGACGACGATGCGGATGCCGGGGCGGTCGACGTCTTCGATGGTTTTCAGGGGCGAGCCGGGCGGCACCATGTAGGTGGCCTCGATTTCGCAATAGGCGGCGGTGAAGGCGGTTTTTTCGCTGCGCAGCGGGTCGGCGCCGATCAGGCCGATGTCCCAGGCGTCGGTGCCGGCGGCGTCGGCGAGCACGCCGGGGTTGGGGTAGGGGACGAGCTTGAGGGGCACGCCGAGGCGGCGTGCGACCTCGGCGGCCATGCTGGGGGAGACGCCGATGGGATCGCCGGACTCGGTTTTGCCGGTGACGAGGAGGAAGTTGCTCATGTTGATGCCGGCGCGCAGCACGCCGGTGGGGGCCAGTTCAGTGCGGGCGGCGGCGAGGTCGGTCATGGCGGGGTGTCCGTTCAAGGGCCGAGGAGCGTGAGGGCGGCCGGGGTGCCGGGGGGCAGCGGGCGCGGGTCGAGTTCGAGCATGACATTGCGCAGGCGCAGCCTATAGGTGGCGTGTTTTTCGGTGAAGGGCGGCGGGGCGCAGCCGTCGGACAGGCGGT
>JBBQOT010000408.1:0-3797 GCA_038331165.1 Acetobacterales bacterium | reverse complement strand
GCCACGATGCTGCGCCAGGTATCGAGTTGCAGCGGCACGCCATTCGCCATTCTTTCGGCCCGTGCCCGGGATTCCGGTTCGCCCGGCACCAGCACCTCGTCCACCCCCACCGCACGGCGCGAGGCCTTGACGTAGGTGGCGTATTCCCGCGCCTCGGCGACGAAGTTCTGCGAGCCGAAACCGTTGGGGTCGAGGTAGATCGAAAACATGCCGTTGGCGATGCGCCGGCGCGTGCGGTCGGGGTCGATCGGGCCCGAGGTGCCCCCGCCGGTCAGCACCCCGGCCAGGATCTCGCACATGAAGGCGATGCCCGAGCCCTTGTGGTCGCCGAATGCGCGGATCGAGCCTGGCCCATTGCCCGCGCTGCGCGGCCCGCCCGGCGTGAGTGGCCCGTACAGCGTCGCGGGGTCGGCCGAGATGGCGCCATCGGGGCCGATCAGCGCGTCGTCAGGCAGCGGCTTGCCGCCGTTGGACGCCACCAGAACCTTGCCCTCGGCCACCACCGAGGTGGCGAAATCCAGCAGCAATGGCGGCGCCCCATTCTCCATCGGGATGGCGATGCACACCGGGTTGGTCGAGAAGCGGCGGTCCACGCCGCCGAACGGCGCGACCAGTTGGCCCTGGTGGACGTTCACGAAATGCAGCGAGATCAGCCCCTGTTCCGCCGCCCGCTCGCCCCAGTCGCCGATCCGCCCGATATGGCCGGAATTGCGCAGGGCGATGATGCACATGCCGGCCTGCTTGGCCTTGGCGATGCCGAAATCCACCGCCTGCGGCCCAACGGTCTGGCCGAAGCCCTTATGCCCGTCGATCACCGCATGGGTCGGGCCTTCGGTGTCATTTTCCACTTGCTGGCCGGCCACCACGTCGCCGTCCTGCAGGTTCTGCACATAGCGCGGCACGCGGATCACGCCGTGGCTGTCATGCCCGGTGAGGTTGGCACTGATCAGGTGGTGGGCAATGCGGGCGGCTTCCTCACGGCCGGTGCCGGCGGCGGCGAAGATGTCGTCGACGAAACGCTGCAGCGTGTCGACAGCGATTACGTGGGTGGGCAGGTCGGCCATGGCGGGATCTTTCAGCTGCGCGCGGCGATCGCCTGAGCGTCAGCGCGATAGAAGTTATTATCGGTCGGCACGATCGTCAGCTCGCTGATGCACGAGCGCGGCGGCAGGGTGGTGCAGAACACCACGGCCGCGGCGACATCCTCGGGTTGCACCATCAGCTTGCGCGCCTCGGCGGATGGCGGCTGCGGGCGCTTGTCCATGATCGGCGTCTCCACCTCACCCGGGTTGATGCACACCGAGCGGATGCCGTGGATGCCTTCCTCGGCGTTCAGGCTGAGGCTCATCGCCCGCGCACCGTGCTTGGTGGCGTTATAGGCGACGCCGGATACCAGGAAGATGCCGGTGGCCGCCATCGAGGCGACGTTGACCACCACGCCGTCACGCTTGGCCCGCATCGCCGGCAGCACCTTGAGCGTGCACAGGAACGGCCCGACCAGGTTCACGCCGGCCATCTGCTGCACCGCCGCGGGCGTGAGTTGCTTCCAGGCGCGCCGCGGCAGGTTCCAGCCGGCGTTGTTGACCAGGATGTCGATATCGCCGAACTCGGCCACCACGGCATCCCAGGCCTGGTCCACCTCGTCGGGTGCGGCCACGTCGCAAAGGGCGACGGTGCAGATGCCGCCCTCGGCACGGATCGCGGCAGCGGTCTCGTCCAGCGTGGTCTGGGTGCGGCCGCTGAGCCCGATCTTTGCTCCGGCGCGCGACAGGGCGAGTGAGATCGCGCGGCCAATTCCGGTGCCCGCCCCGGTGACCCAGGCTGTCTTGCCTTCGAGTGCAGGCATGAAACGTTCCCCCATTTTCGGCTCAGGCGCAAACTGGCCGAAAACACAACGGCCGACCGGACGGTGACGCCCGATCGGCCGCGATGCAAGAGGCGAAAGCCGGGGTCAGACGACCTTGTTCGACGCGTCTTCGACCAAGTGCATGTTGTTCATGTCGATCGCCAGTGGCAGGGTCTCGCCGGGTCCGGTATGGGTGTTCGGGTCGATGCGCGAGCACACCGCCACGCCGCCGACGAAGTGGTGCACCAGCGTTTCCATGCCCATCGGCTCAATCACGTCGACCAGCGCGTTCATCCGCTGCACGCCGGGCTTTTCGACGTCGTGGATCTCGGTCATGTGCTCCGGGCGGATGCCCAGCGTCATCTTCTTGCCCTTGAACGGGCCGTAGCGGTCAACGCGCTGCGGCGGGATCGCCATCTTGGTGCCGTCGGACAGCTGCACCTTCAGCCCGCCATCGTCCAGAACCTGCACTGGCAGGAAGTTCATCGCCGGCGAGCCGATGAAGCCGGCCACGAAGCGCGTCTGCGGGTTGTGGTACAGTTCCTGGGGTGCGCCGACCTGTTCGATGATGCCGTGGTTCATCACCACCACGCGGTCGGCCAGCGTCATCGCCTCCACCTGGTCGTGGGTGACGTAGACGGTGGTGGTGGGAACCAGCTGATGCACCTTCTTTATCTCGGTGCGCATCTGCACGCGCAGCTTGGCATCCAGGTTGGACAGCGGCTCGTCGAACAGGAACACCTTGGGGTTGCGCACGATGGCGCGGCCCATCGCCACGCGCTGGCGTTGGCCGCCCGACAGGGCCTTGGGCTTGCGGTCGAGCAGCATCTGGATGTCGAGCATCTTGGCGGCGTCGTCCACCCGGCGCTTGATCTCGTCCTTGGGGAACTTCCGCAGCTTCAAGCCGAAGGCCATGTTCTCGAACACGCTCATATGCGGGTACAGCGCGTAGTTCTGGAACACCATGGCGATGTCGCGGTCGCGCGGCGGCACGTCGTTGACCACGTCGCCACCGATCCAGATCTCGCCGGCGGTGATTTCCTCCAGCCCCGCGATCATGCGCAAAGTGGTCGACTTGCCGCAGCCCGATGGGCCGACCAGCACCACGAACTCGTGGTCCTCGATCTCCAGATCAATCCCCTTCACCGCCTGGACGTCGCCTTCATAAGCCTTCACGACCTTGCGGATCGAAACGTTAGACATGCCGTGTTTTCCCCTTGTCGAGCCGCCCCCGGAGTCGAGCGAGGTGGCTTGCAGATCATCGAGATGCGCGGAGCGCGGTTCAGCCCTTGGTAGCACCAGCCGTCAAGCCGGCCACATAGTAGTCCATCAGGAAAGTGTAGACGATAATCGGTGGTGCTGCCGCCATGACACATGCCGCCATGATCATGCCCCAGGCGAACACGTCGCCGCGGATCAACTCGCGCACGATACCCACCGTCAGCACCGCCTGGTCGGCGCTGTAGAGATAGGCGAGCGGATACAGGAACCCGCCCCAGGCAACCGTGAAGGCGAAGATCGTGGCCGCGATGATGCCGGGCAGGGCCACCGGAATGAAGATCTTGATCAGGATCTGCGGGTAGCTCGCGCCATCGATCAGCGCCGCCTCATCCAGCTCCTTGGGGATCGAATTGAAGTACCCGATCATGATCCAGGTGCAGAACGGCACCGCCAGGGTCGGGAACAGCAACACCAGCACCCAGGTGCTGTTGATCAGCCCCATCGACCCGACGATCTGGAACAGCGGGATGAACAGCAGCGACGGCGGCACCAGGTAGGTGAGGAACACGCCGGACGCAATCAGCTGGCTGCCCTTGAAGCCCATGCGCGACAGGCTGAAGGCGGCCAGGATGCCGATCGTCATGCTGATGACCACCACCAGCGCCGTCACCCAGACCGAGTTCAGGAAGTAGCGCTGGAACTGCTCGTTGGTCGCCAGATAGATGAAATT
>JBBQOT010000407.1:0-3821 GCA_038331165.1 Acetobacterales bacterium | reverse complement strand
GGTCGCGGCAATCCTTGGACCGTTGACGTTGGACATGCTGACCCACGTGAAAGCCACGGTTCATAAACGCATGGCAAACGCGCCGAGATTACGAAAATCGCATCTGGTGTCGGTTCGGGTGGAACTATTTTAGCGCCTATGGGGCGAAGCCCCCGCCTTGCTTATTCCGCCTCAGGCCCTAAAGGTAATGGGATCAAAGGGTCCCTGACCCTTTGCGGGTCCCGTGGCGCGGCTTCGCGCCGCGACGGCAGAGCCCTCGCCTTCACTATCTTCGTGCCTATGGGACGAAGCCCCGACTTGCCTGACTGAGTGTCACCCTTGTCGAGGGTTGCTATCAGTCGCGCACGCGCCGGTACAGACCGAGGGCGATCATGGCCGCACCCAACAGCGCCAGCGTGCCAGGCTCGGCAACCACGCTGGTGCCGCCGTCGTCGCGCGGTGGGCTGACCACCAACAGGCCGCCAACGTCGCCCGGCTGGGGTTGTGCCGGCGCGCCTGCCAGCCTGGTGTCCGGGGGGTCGCCGCTTGTCCTGGCGCCGCCGCTGCCGGGCCAGGCCGGCCAGTAGGTGAGATAGGGCGTGGCGCCGGCTGGTCGATCGCTCGAATGCCCGCCACCGGAATGGCCATCGTCCGCCGTGTCGTCCGCACCGCCGAAGGGGCTCCAGGCGATCACCGCGCCCAACCCTTCAATCAGCGGTCGCCAGCCGGTCGAGATGCCATCGGCGAAACACCACGGTGCATCCGGCAGACCAGTGAGCCCCTGGGCCTGGAAGCCGTCTTCGCCGCCCTCGATACCCGTTTCCGGCAACGGCGGCTCGATACCGCCTTCGGCCCCGCCGGGCGACAGGAACGTCACCTGCCAGCCGGCGCAGACATCCGCCGCCGCCATGGCGATCTCGGCGGTCGGCAGGCCGTCGGCCCCACCCTCCACCGGGCCAGTAGGGCGCCGCGGCACGCTGCATGCAGCCTGGGCCAGCAGCGCGGCGAGCAGGGTGGGTACAACGATCCGATGGACCGCGCGGCGCATCGATGTCTCCTGAGACGGCGTGTCGTCTCAGAATTTATATCGTATCAAAAAATGGAATGCAACACTTTTGGTGAAATATCACTACACAATACGCGCAACAGTTGTGCGACGTCAGCGGGCCAGCACCCGCTCCAAAGCCGCGAACTCGTCCAGGCACCGCGCCACCACCGCCGGCGACAAATAGTGGTCCACCCGCTCGCGCACATGGTCGATCAGCGCGTTGTCGGAGGATTCGGCCGACCAGTCCTCGCCATCGGCCGAGCTGCGTTTCGGCGCGGCCGACAGCACCCGCCATTTGGCGCACCAGGTCACCGACCACAGCCACATCGCCCGGCGCAGCGCGACATGCCACGCGGCGGCATCGGGCACGCCGGGCGCCGCCGCCCACGCCGCATAGAACCCGGCGATCTCCGCCACCGTCAGTTCGGCCCGGCTCTCCACGTCCCAGGTGGTCGAGGTGTAGAGCGTGGCATGTGCCAGATCGAGCGAGGGCGCGCCGTAGCGGGCCTTTTCCAGGTCGACCAGCACGGCGCTGTCATCGGCACGCAGCAGGAAATTGCCGGGGTGGGCGTCGAACGAGATCAGGCAGGTCGCCGGGCGCGGTTGTGCCGCGCATAGTGCCAGGAGTGCCGCCAGTTCGCGCTCCACCGCAGCACTTGTGGCACGGTCGAGCCCGGAAGCGGCCAGGTAGGCAGCCTGGGCCACCACCTCGTCGTGCATCGCCGCCAGCGGGTCTGGCGGCGCCTGTAGCGGCGCCGTGCTGGCCGGGCGCGGCAGGGCGTGCAGCGAGGCCAGGGCGCGGGCGATCGCCGGCAGGTCGTGCGGCAGGCGGGCGGGGCGACCGTCGATCGCCTCCACGATCAGCGCGCCATGCGGCAGGGCGTCGCTTGGCGCCAGCACGTCGAGCAGGCGCGGCACGTGCCCGCCGGCGGCGGCGCGGCGGAAACAGGCAGCCTGATAGGCGAGGTTCGCGGCCGCCGGCAGGTCCATCTGGCTCTGCTTGGGAACCCGCGCCAGCCAGCCAGTGCTGCCGATCCGGATATGGTCGTGCGCCAGGCCCTTGTCGCGCAGCGGCACGAGTTCGGCCCCGGCCAGCACCGGATGGCGCGCCAGCGCGTGGCGCACTCCGTCCAGGACCGCCGCCAGCCGCCCGGTCGCCAGGCCCGTGTCGCGCATGTCGCCCATCCACCCTCCTGCCCGCCGCCGGAAGGGCGGAGTGCCGGTCCATGCGTGCCACGTCCGGGCGGGGCGGCGCAACGTCAGCGGGCGCAAATTCCGCCCGCGGATGGTTTGACCCGGCGGCGGCAGCGGCGGCATGATGCGGTGCAGCGCAACAACGTGGCAGGCGGCCGGATGAAGGTTCTGGTGATCGAAAACGCGCCGAGCGCGCCCGCCGGGCTGTTCGGCACATGGCTGCGCGCGGCGCACGGGGCCACACTTCGGGTCGTCACCCCCGAGACCATGCCCGATGTGCACGGCGACGAGGCGTTGATCGTTACCCTCGGTTCGCCGCACGGCGCATACGAGGACCTTCCATGGATCCACCGCCAGCGCCGGCTGTTGGCCGGTGCGATCGCCGCCGGCCGGCCAGTGGTTGGCATCTGCTTCGGCGCCCAGATCATCGCCACCGCCATCGGCGGGCGCGCGGCACCGCTGGGCCGGCGCTTCGCCGGTTGGATGGACGTGGCCGAGGTCGCCGACCCGGTGTGGCAAGGCCCCTGGGTGCGCTGGCACGGCGACCACCTCGACGTGCCCGACGGCACCGCGGTGCTGGCCCGCGACCGCGGCACGGTGCAGGCCTTTCATCACGGTTCGGCCGTTGGCGTGCAGTTCCACCCCGAGGCCGATGCGGCCATCGTGCGCGACTGGGGCAACAAGACGCCCGATTGGCTCGCCGAAAACGCGCTCGACCGCGCCACGCTCGACCGGCACAGCACGGCCAACGTGGCGCCGCGCGAAGCGGCCCGCCACGCCCTGTTTACCGAAATGCTGCGCCGCGCCGGCATTCCCCCCACACCCTGATGGAGGCCACGATGGTGACCACCCGCCGCCGCCTGCTGGCCGCCACGGCAGGAACGCTCGCGATGCCCGCCATCGCCCGCGCCCAGCAGGCGAGCATCACGCTCGCCGCCTATTCCGGCATCTTCCAGGACAACTATGAGCCCGCGGTGGTGGAGCCGTTCCGCCGCGCCAACCCGGGCATCAAAGTGACGTATTTCTCCATGGGCAACTCGGCCCAGGCGTTGGGCCAGCTGCGCGCGCAGAAGGCCAATCCGCAGGTGGAGCTGGTGATGATGGACGTCTCGGTAGCCAAGGCCGCGTCCGACGAAGGGCTGTTCGAGGCGGTGGACCGCGCCAGCGTGCCGGCGCTGGTCGACCTCAGCCCGCGCGCCTTCACCCCGGGCGTGACCGCGCCGGCGGTGACCTTCGACAACCTTGTACTGCTGTATTCGCCCGAGCGGGTGAAGCCGGCGCCGACCTCGTGGAAAGTGATGTGGGACCCCAAGTACAAGGACCAGATCGCCATCAACGGTGTGCCCGATATCGTGGGGCTCGGCTTCCTGATGATGGCCAACAAGACGTTCGGTGGCGAAGACTATCGCAACCTGGAGAAGGGCTTCGAGGCGGTGGGCAACATGGCGCCCAACGTGCTGTCGTGGGACCCCAAGCCCGACGCCTATACCTTCATCACCAATGGCACCGCCTCGCTGGGCGTGGGCTGGAATGCGCGCGGGCAGATTTACTCCGACCAGTCGAACGGCAAGATGGCGGCCGTGCTGCCCGACGAGGGGTC
>JBBQOT010000406.1:0-3827 GCA_038331165.1 Acetobacterales bacterium | reverse complement strand
AGGACCGCCGCCACCACACCCCCCGTCCCCCGCGCACCCAAACTGCGCCTGCCAAGCCGCCACGCCTGGCTCATCCGTCTGGTCCAGCGCACCGCCCAGCTCTACCCCCAGCTCGAAATCCTCATCGGCCGCCCCGAAATGGCCGAACTCCTGGCCGCCGCACCGCAAGCCGGCCGCATCCTGCGCCCGCTCTGCCGCATGCTCGGCATCCACCCCTTGGCGCCCGTCTTGCGCCTGCCGCCAAGGCCGCGCCCCCCGCGCCCGGCCAAGCCAAAGCCCGCCATCGAACGCGTCACCGCACGCGAACGCCGGGCCTTGCTGTCCTATTCCCCCGGCCGCCTGCCGTCCTGGATCAACCACCCCGACCCGCCCCGACGAAAATTTTCGCCCACCTGAGCACGTCAGCCCGATCACGGCAATTTAATTACGATATTAGAACTTTCCGATTTCGCATTAACTCCACCAGCCCCAGCGCCGTGCCGAACAGCGCCAAGCTCGCCGGCTCCGGCGTCGCGAGTTCGTCGAAGGTCTAGTCCACCGCGATGGTCGGCGAATACTGCATGTCGTTCTGCGAGGCGTTGATGTCGCCCAGCGGATCGAGCACCTCCGAGCTTCGGAGGATCGAACCGGTGTAGCCGTCGATCGCAACAGTCCAGGTTGACCATGTATAGGTGGCAGCGGCCGACAGATCGACCGGTGAGTGGCTGGCGAAACTCGCGTCACCGCAATCGCCAGACGTGAAGAGGGCGCCAGGAACGACGCAGCTGATCGACGATGAAGCCGACGCCGAAAGCAGGCTGCCGTTCGGCCCGGGGACCAAAAAATCTGCCCAACTGCGAAACGGTGACGCCGTTCCCCACCTCGCCGCCCAGGAGCGAAGCGATTGAACGATGCGAAACCCCATAGCCCGACGTGCTGATCGACAACCCGCTTCGTCCTGACCTACGTGAACGCCATCCGGCGAACCCCGGCCGGCAAGCTGCGCCCATTCCTGAGCGAGGCGGTGTAGCCCCACAAGGCCAGAACCCTCGAACGAGCAAAGTTTTTTTGCTTCTTTTTGTTCACAAAAAGAAGTCTTTCCTAAACCACTTTCTTCCCCCGCAACAAGGCAATCCCCGCAGCATCGTACCCCAGTTCCCCAAGTATAGTGTCGGTATGTTCGCCCTGTTCCGGCGTGACAGAGCGCACCTCCCATTTCGACCGGCTCATGCTGATTGCCTGTCCCACCAGCCCGACGGTTCCCCGCGTCGGGTGTTGCACCGGGTGCGCCATGCCCAAATGCTGCACCTGCGGGTCGGCGAACACCTCGTCCATGCTGTAGATCGGTCCGCACGGCACGCCGGCGGCGTTGAGGTCGTCGATCCATTGCGCCGAGGTTTTGCCGCGCGTCACTTTTTCGATCTCCGCGTTCAGCGCCTTGCGGTTTTTCGACCGCGCCGTGTCGGTGGCATAGTCGGGATGCGTCGCCAGCCCCTCCGTCCCCAGCGCGCGGCACAGCCGCCGGTAGATGTCATTGCCGGCCGCCGCGATGTTGATGTGCCCGTCGGCGGTGGCGAACACCCCGGTCGGGATGCTGGTCGGGTGGTCGTTGCCCGCCTGTTCCGGCACCTCGCCGCCAATCGTCCAGCGCGCCGCCTGGAAGTCGAGCATGGCGATCTGGGCGCCCAGCAGCGAGCTTTGCACCCATTGCCCGCGGCCCGAGGTCTCGCGGTCGAGCAGCGCGATCAGGATGCCCATGGCCGCGAAGATGCCGGCGGTCAGGTCGGCCACTGGAATCCCCACCCGCACGGGTCCCTGGCCTGGCAGGCCGGTGATCGACATCAGCCCGCCCATGCCCTGGGCGATCTGGTCGAAGCCCGGCCGGTCGCGATACGGCCCGTCCTGCCCGAAGCCCGAGATCGAGGCATAGACCAGGCGCGGATTGATCTTCTCCAGCGTCGCCCAGTCGATTTTCAACCGGTCCTTCACGTCCGGCCGGTAGTTCTCCACCACCACATCTGATTGCGCGACCAGCTTGTAGAAGATCTCCAGCCCCTCCGCCGCCTTGAGGTCCAGCGTCAGGCTGCGTTTGTTGCGGTGCAGGTTCCAGAAATCTGGCCCGAGCCGTGCCCCGCCGAGGCCGGAATCCCCTTCCGGCGCCTCGATCTTGATCACCTCGGCCCCCCAATCGGCGAGTTGGCGCACGCAGGTAGGCCCGGCGCGCACCCGGGTAAGGTCGAGAACCTTGAAGCGGGAAAGGGGCAGGGTGCTCATGGGGTCATCCTCGGTTGGCGATCAGGCTTCGGGCTTGGCCGCGGTGGCCAAGCCGGCCGGCGGCGTGGTGGCTGGCACGAAGGCGGTGCGTTGTGCGCGCGGCACCTCGGGGCGCAGCATCATGCGCCAGGCGGTGAACAATGCCATCCCGGCGAACACCGCGGCGAGATAGACGAACAGCCCGGCCGGTCCCAGCCGCTCCATCACCAGCCCGCCCACTGCCGGCCCGATCGTGGCACCTGCCGACCAGGCGAGCAGCAGCGCGCCGGCGGCCGCCACCGCGTCGCCGCGTTCCAGCCGGTCGTTGGTCAGCCCCGCGCCCAGTCCGTACAGCGGTGCGGCCAACCCCGACAGCACCGCGCCCAGCACCAGCAGCACCGGCAGCGGTGCCGCGCCGGCCAGCAGGAATCCGATCGACGTTGCCGCGGGTACCAGCAGGGCTGCCAGGGCCACCGGCCGCCGGCCGATCCGGTCTGACAGCATGCCGGCCGGCATCTGGATCGCCAATCCGGCCACGGTGGCCGCCAGGGCAAACACCCCGACGGCGGCCGCATTGTGGCCGAGGCTTTGCAGATACACCGGCGTCAACGCATGGAAGGCGCTGTTGGCCAACCCCGCCGACAGCCCGCAGGCCAGGCCCACCGGCGAGACGCGATACAGCGCCAGCAGCCCCATGCGGGTATTCGGGTTGGAGTCGGGGGTCGCCTGCTGCACCAGCGCCACCGGCAGCAGGGAGGTGACAAACGCCATGCCGGCGCCGGCGATCAGCACCGCCGAGGGCGCCACCAGGCTGAGCACCAGCGGCCCCACCACGCCGCCGCCCCAGGAGGCAACCATGTACAACGCGAACACCCGCCCCCGGCTGGCATTGTCAGCCCGCGCGTTCAACCAGCTCTCGGCCACGATGCACAACCCGGCATAGGCCATCCCCGAGGCCGCCCGCAGCACTGCCCAGCCCCAGGCCGACTGCCACAGCGCCATGAGCAGGATCGCATCCGCTGCCAGCACCGCGAACGCCACGAACGCCCGGCCATGCCCCAGCCGCGGGATGATGCGCGGGCAGTACAGCGAACCCAGCAGGAACCCGGCTGAATGCGCCGAGGCCACCAGGCCGATATTGCCGGTGGCCACGTGCTGTTCGACCAGCAGCAACGGGATCAGCGGGCCAAGCAGGCCCTGGGCAATCTGGGCGCTGGCGATGCCAAGCAGGACGGGCGCGAAGGCTGCGAAGGACGGTGCCATCTTGCGATACTGGCCCGTGCCGCCGGGCCCGACCAGCCCGGCCTGCGGCATCAGGCCCGCAGCGCCGCCACCGGTTCGCCCATGGGGTGATCGAGGTAGCGGACGTAGTCGCGAGGCACCACCTGCCAGAAATCCGGCAGCACGCGGTCCCAGCCGTGCAACAGGCGGGTGGCATAGCGGCTGCTGGTTTCGCGTGCGTGGGTGGCGACGATGTCGCGCAGCACGGCGTTCCAGTGCGCGGTGGCGACGCGCTGCCACAGCAGGGTTTCAGGGTTCACGCGCAGCCGGAACAGGTCGTCGGGATCGTAGACGAAGGCCATGCCGCCGGTGAA
>JBBQOT010000405.1:0-3827 GCA_038331165.1 Acetobacterales bacterium | reverse complement strand
AATGGGATCAAAGGGTCTCTGACCCTTTGCGGGTCCCGTGGCGCGGCTTCGCCCGCGACGGCAGAGCCCTCACCTTGCTTTCTATCGTAGGCCAATGAGTTGGCGGCCTCGTGCAATGTCGACAATTGCCGCTTGACGCGTCCGGCGCCCGGCTCGCATCCTGGCCGCAATAAAAGCCGTAAGGCCGACCGTGCGGTTCTGCACGGAACAACAATCGGAGGAAACGAACGTGGCACTACGTGATGGCGTGCGGCGTCGGACGTTGCTCAAGGCTTCGCTGCTCGGTGCGGGCTCGACTGTTTTGTTGGCGCGCCATGGCCGCGCCCAGGCGGAAAAGCCGCAATACGGTGGCAAGCTGCGTGTGGCCTATCAGCTGGCTCCGGGCGCACTCGACCCGGTTGTGGGCCGCTCTGGTGGCGACGCCTATTACTGGCGCCAGTTCGTCGATCAGTTGGTGGATGCCGACCCGGCGCTGAACCCTCGCGCGTCGACCTCGCTGGCCGAAAGCTGGGATGTGTCGGACCCGAAGAAGGTTGAGCTGAAACTGCGCAAGGGGGTGCTGTTCCACGACGGCACGCCGTTCAATGCCGAGGCGGTGAAGTTCAACGTCGAGCGTCTGCTCGACCCCGCCACCAAGGCCACGCCGCGCGCCGCCTTCACCGCGGTGGACTCGGTGACGGCGGTAGACGAGCATCTGGTGCGTTTCAACCTCAAGCGACCCTGGGGCTCGGTGCTCAGCACGCTGGCGGATCGCGGTGGGGCGATGAATTCGCCGACGGCGGTGAAGGCGATGGGCGCCGACTATATCTTCAAGCCGGTCTCCACCGGGCCGTTCAAGGTGGCGGAATACGTCAGCGGCAGCCATGTGCGCTTCGTGCGCAACGAGAAATACTGGGGCCGCGACTCGGCGGGCAATCCGCTGCCGTACCTGGACGAGATCGTGGTCAACACGGTGTCCGACCCCACGGTGCAGGTGGCGGCACTGAAGGCCGGCGAGATGGACCTGATCTACGTGCCGTACCGCGAGGTCGGCAATTTCGAGAACAACCCAACCTACAATATGCGCAAGTTCGATGGCGGCGGTATCGCGCTGACGCTGCAGTACAACACCATGAAGGCGCCGCTGGACGACATGAACCTGCGCCTGGCGGTGGCGCATGCGATCAACCCGGAGGCGATCAACAAGGCGGTGTATTTCGGCCGCGCCATCATCGCCAAGGGCGGCATGTGGCCGACCGGCTCGTGGGCCTATGACCCGACGGTGGCCCGGCCCACCTACAACGTTGCCAAGGCGCGCGAATACCTCAAGCTCGGCGGCAAGCCGAACGGCTTCGAGCTGGACGCGATGTTGTGGCCGAGCGAGCTGAACACCCCGACCGCCGAGATCATCCGCGCCCAACTCGGCGCCATCGGCATCAAGCTGAACCTCAAGGTCTACGAGGTGACCGTCGCCACCGAGAAGTTCAACTACGGCCAGGAGACGCCGATCTTCATGACCTCCTGGAGCCGCTATCCCGAACCGGACTGGAACGCCTCGCTGATCTACCGCTCCGACGGCTACTACAACGCCGGCAAGCGTAAGGACGACCGGCTGGATGCGTTGATCGACGCGGGCGCCGCCACCGCCGATATCGCCAAGCGGAAAGCGGTCTACCGTCAAGTCGACGAGATCGTGCTGGGCGAAGCGCACATGGTGCCAATGCTGTACGGCGTGACCTACGCCGCCGCTCCCAAGCATGTGATGGGCATCGACGAGGTGTTCGGCTGGGACGCCAAGATGTACCTCCACCGCATGTGGCTGAAGAAGTCCTGACGCGGACCGGGCCGGAAGCCCACCCAAGTGCAACGCTACATCCTGCGCCGGCTGGCGCAGCTGGTGCCGTCGTTGCTGCTGATCACCTTCATGGTGTTCGCGCTGATGCACGCCATTCCCGGCGATCCGGCGCGGATGATGCTGGGTGCCGGCGAGCAGCTGGACGCCAAGCAGCTGGAAATCGTGCGGCGCGAGTACAATCTCGACAAGCCGTTGCCGGTGCAATATGTGCTCTGGCTGGCCAAGGCGGCCAGCGGCGACCTTGGCCGCTCCACCGCCAGCCAGCGGCGCGTGGGTGAGGAACTGCTGCTGCGCGCCTCGGTCACCTTCCAGCTTGGCCTGTTCGCCTGGCTGATCGGGGCGGCGATCGCGCTGCCAGCGGGGGTGATTTCGGCGGTCTATCGCGGCCGATGGCCCGACATGCTGGCGACCATGGCGGCCGTGGGGGCCGTGGCACTGCCGGGGTTCTGGCTCGGCATCATGATGATCCTGCTGTTCGGGGTGACGCTGGGATGGCTGCCGACGCGCGGCTATGTGGCGCTGGGCGACGATCCGTTGGGTAGCCTGCGGCACATGATCCTGCCGGCGGTGGCACTCGGCATCACAAGCTCGGCGGTGGTGATGCGCCAGATGCGCTCGGCGTTGCTGGAAGTCCTGGCGCAGGACTATATCCGCACCGCCCGCGCCAAGGGGCTGGCGCGCTGGCCGACGGTGATCGGGCACGCGCTGCGCAATGCCATGCTGCCGGTGATCACGGTGATGGGGCTTGAAATCGGCCGCATCTTCGCCGGCTCGGTGGTGATCGAGACGTTGTTCGGCATTCCCGGCATGGGGCGGCTGATGGTGCAGGCGGTGTTCCAGCGCGATTTCCCGGTGGTGCAGGGCTGCGTGCTGGTGATGGCGACGGCCGTGCTGGTGATCAACTTCGTCACCGATATCCTCTACGCCGTGCTCGACCCCCGCATCCGCTATGACGGCTGAGCCGCGATGAGGGCGTTCGGGTCGATTTTTCGCGACGGCACCGTGTTCGGCCGGCTGCTGCGCACGCCGCGGGCACTGTTCGGCGCGGTGGTGATCCTGGTTGTGCTGGCCGGTGCACTCGGCGCGGACTGGCTGATGCCGTTCGACAGCGAGGACATGGATTTCGACAGCCTGCTGTTGGGGCCGTCCTGGCCGCATGTCCTGGGTACCGACCAGCTGGGCCGGGACACGTTGTCACGCCTGATCCTGGGCACCCAGGTGGCGTTGCAGGTCAGCCTGGGCGCGGTCGGGCTGGGGGTGCTGCTGGGCGTGCCGCTGGGGTTGGTGGCGGTGACCATCGGCGGCTGGATCGATGACGCCATCATGCGGGTGATGGACGCGGTCGTGGTGTTCCCGGCGCTATTGGTGGCCGTAGCGCTAGCCGCGGCGATCGGCAATTCGCTGAGCACGGTGATCCTGGCGATCGGCATTGCCAATGTTCCGTGGCTGGCGCGCATCACCCGTGCCCAGGCGCTGGCGTTGCGTGAGTTGGATTTCGTCGCCGCCGCGCAGGCGGCCGGCACCAGCACGATCAAGCTGATGGTGCGCCACATCCTGCCCAATGCCGTGGCGCCGGTGATCGTGCAGGCGACGCTGGGCATGGGCTACGCCGTGCTGGCCGAAGCGGCGCTGGGGTTCATCGGCGTTGGCGTCACGCCGCCGACCCCGACCTGGGGCAACATGCTGCAGGCGGCCTTTCCGTTCCTGGAAAAGCAGCCGGTGTTGTCGGTGGCGCCAGGGGTGGCGATCTTTCTGCTGGTGCTGGCTTTCAACCTGCTGGGCGACGCTCTGCGCGACATCCTGGATCCGCGGTTGCGCGGCGTGGTGCGGTAGGGCGCAGGTCGGCGATCTATACCAACCGTCGTCAGGAGTGACCCGTTGCCAGGCAAGGCCAGGGCGTTGCCCCACAGGCACGAAGATAGCGGAGGGGGGGGGCTTGCCCCACCCCCCCCGGGCCCAGCCCCAGGGCCGTAAATTTGAAGAAAAAAAGAAA
>JBBQOT010000404.1:0-3832 GCA_038331165.1 Acetobacterales bacterium | reverse complement strand
TGGCCACCCTGTTCGATTGAGCGCCATGGCCGACCCCGTCGACATCCTCATCATCGGCTCCGGCGCCTCGGGTGCCGCCTTCGCCTGGTCCATGGCCGACACCAGGATGCGCATCGTCTGCCTGGAACAGGGCGACTGGGTGAAGCCCGGCGACTTCCCCGCAAACGGCCGCGACTGGGAAGCCCGCCGCTACGGCGATGCCGACATCCTGCCCAACCGCCGCCAACTGCCGGCCGACTATCCCGTCAACGACACCAACTCCATCACCAAGATCGCCAACTATAACGCGGTCGGCGGCGGCACCGTCCATTACGCCGCCCACTTTCCCCGCCTGCACCCCTCCGACTTCCGGGTGAAATCGCTCGACGGCGTGGCCGATGACTGGCCGATCGACTACCGCACCCTGGAGCCGTTCTTTTCCGAGAACGACCGCATCATGGGCGTGGCCGGCATCGCCGACGACCCCGCGACCCCGCCGCACCCCCTGCCGATGCCGCCAATCCCGCTCGGCCGCTCCGGCATCCGCTTCGCCGAAACCCTGAACCGCCTGGGCTGGCACTGGTGGCCCTCGGCCGCGGCCATCGCCACCACCGAATACGACGGCCGCGCCGCCTGCATCAATCTCGGCCACTGCCTGCCCGGCTGCGCCCAGGGGGCCAAGGCCAGCACCGACATCACCTACTGGCCGCGCGCCATCCGCGCCGGCGTCGAGCTACGCACCAACTGCCGTGTGCGCGAAATCACCATCGGCGCCGACGGCATGGCCAGCGGCGCGATCTACTACGACGCCCACGGCCACGCACAGTTCCAGCCCGCCCACGTCGTCGTCATGGCGGCCAACGGCATTGGCACCCCCCGCCTCCTGCTGAATTCGAAATCCGAAAAATTCCCCACCGGCCTGGCCAATTCCTCTGACCTGGTCGGCCGCAACCTCATGCTCCACCCCTGGCCCATCGTCACCGGCTGGTTCGACGACGAGATGGACGGCCAGCGCGGCCCCATCGTCTCCATCTGGTCCAAGCAGTTCTACGAAACCGACCCCGCGCGCGATTTCACCCGCGGCTACATGCTGCAATTCGGCCGCGGCCCCGGCCCGGTCGGCGAGGCACAGGCCGGCATCGAATCCGGCCGCATCCCGTGGGGCCCCGCCCACCACGCCGCCATGCGCCGCCACGCCTTCCACCGCGCCCATATCGGCGTCGCCTGCGACGACCTGCCGCATGCCGACAACCGCATCACGCTCGACCTGGTGCTGAAAGACAGCCACGGCATTCCCGCCCCGAAAATCGACTACGCCGTCAGCGAAAACACCCGCCGCATGATGCAACACGGCATCGCCCGCGCCACCGAGATCATGCAGGCTGCCGGCGCCCACTCCTTCGCCTGCTCGCGCACCGTGCTGAACTACCCCGGCCACCTGCTGGGCACCGCCCGCATGGGCCGCGACCCCGCACGCTCCGTCGTCAACGAATGGGGCCGCAGCCACGACGTGCGCAACCTCTTCATCATCGACGGCTCAATCTTCGTCACCGGCGGCGGCGTCAACCCCACCTCGACCATCCAGGCACTTGCGCTCTACATTGCCGACCAGATGAAACAGCGCCTCGCCACGCTGTTCGAATAGGGAACCCCGGGAATGCCCCAGCTTGAAACCGTCGACGTCCTGATCATCGGCTCCGGTGCCTCTGGCGCCGCGGTTGCGTGGAGCCTGGCCGACACTAAAATGAAAATCCTCTGCCTGGAACAGGGCGACTGGCAGAACCCCGCCAACTACCCCTCCGCCGGCCGCGACTGGGAGGCACGGCAGTTCAACGACATGGCCACCTCCCCCAACCGCCGCGCGCTGTGGTCCGACTACCCGGTCAACGACGACAACTCGCCCATCAAGGTGCTGAACTTCAATGGCGTCGGCGGCAGCACCATTCTCTACGCCGCCCATTACCCGCGCCTGCACCCCTCCGACTTCCGCGTGAAATCGCTCGACGGCGTGGCCGATGACTGGCCGATCGACTACCACGCGCTCGAACCCTTCTTCAACGAGAACGACCGCATGACCGGCGTCTCCGGCATGTCCGGCGACCCCGCCTACCCGCCGCAAAAGAATCCGCCGATGGAACCCCTACCCATGGGCCGCTCCGGGCGCATGCTGGGTGAGGCGATGAACCGCCTCGGCTGGCACTGGTGGCCCAGCGACTGCGCGGTCACCACCCGCGAATACGAAGGCCGCGCCCCCTGCATCAACCTCGGCCACTGCATTGCCGGCTGCGCCCAGGGGGCCAAGGCCAGCACCGACATCACCTACTGGCCGTCGGCCATCCGCGCCGGCGTTGAACTGCGCACGCGCGCCCGCGTGCGTGAAATCACCACCGACGAAAACGGCATGGCCACCGGCGCCATCTATTACGATCAGAACGGCGTGGAACAATTCCAGCCCGCCCACGTCGTCATCATGGCCTGCAACGGCGTCGGCACCCCGCGCCTGCTGCTCAATTCCAAATCCGAAAAACACCCCAACGGCCTGGCCAATTCCTCCGACCAGGTCGGCCGCAACCTGATGTTCCACCCCTATGCCAGCATCTGGGGCTACGTCGATGCCGAGACCGACGGCAACCGCGGCCCGCCGCTGAGCCTCTGGAGCCACGAGTTCTACGAAACCGACCCCGCACGGGATTTCGTGCGCGGCTATTCCTGGCAGTTCGGCCGCGGCGTCGGCGCCATTGTTGAAGCGCAACAGTCCCTGGCCAACGGCCGCGTGCCCTGGGGCGCCGACCACCACCGCGCCTACCGCCGCCTGCACAACCATCGCATGAACATCGCCGCCATCTGCGAAGACCTGCCCGAACCCCATAACCGCGTCACGCTAGACCCCGTCCTGAAAGACTCCCACGGCATCCCCTCGCCCAAGATCGACTACACCATCAGCGAAAATTCCAACCGCATGCTCGACCACGCCATCGCGCGCGCCACCGAAGCCCTGCGCGAAGCCGGCGCCTGGGACATCGGCGTCGAACGCCCGATCCTGAACGGCGGCTGGCACCTGCTCGGCACCGCCCGCATGGGCGACGACCCCACCCGCTCGGTGGTCAACGGATGGGGCCGTTCGCACGACGTGAAAAACCTGTTCATCGTCGACGGCTCAATCTTCGTCACCTCCGGCGGCGTCAACCCCACTTCCACCATCCAGGCCCTGGCCCTGTACATCGCCGACCAGATGAAGCAGCGCCTCGCCACCCTGTTCGATTGAGGAATTCCCCATGTCCAGCACCCTCGCCTCCCCCCCGCCCTCCTGGGGCGACCCGAACCTCTCGGACGCGGAAAAGCGCGCGCTCGCCGCCATGTGCGCCCGCATGATCCCGGCCAGCGATGAATACAAAGTCCCCGGCGCCGACGACCCCCTGATCCAGGCCGACATCGCCAAAAGCCTCGGCCGCGATGCCAAAGCCGTCCACGACGCCCTCGCCCACCTCGAAACCATCGCCGCCGGCAGCCTCGCGGATTTGCCCCCGGAAAGACAAGACGAAGCCTGCGCCACCATGCGTGAACAAGGCGGCATGAACTTCACCCTGCTCACCCGCATCGTCCTGCAATGCTACTACCGCGACGACCGGGTGATGATCTCGCTGGGTATGGAACCCCGCCCGCCGTTCCCCAAAGGCCACGAACTCCCCCAAGGCGACTGGTCCCTGCTCGACCCCGTGCGAGCGCGGGGGAAGATCTGGCGGGACGCGCCATAGCGGCGCCAGCAACCCCGTCCTCGATTGCGCCGGGCCTGCCACTTGCGGCAAACCCGGGATCGTGCGCGAAGTAAGAGCCAAGCGCACCCTTCATACGC
>JBBQOT010000403.1:0-3840 GCA_038331165.1 Acetobacterales bacterium | reverse complement strand
CGACTGGTGGGGCGGCCCCAACGCCGATTTGCGTCCGGTGCTCGCCCGCTCGCGCGCCGTGCGCCTGTTCAGCATGGTGCCCACCGGCACCATCGCCACCATGCGCTTCAACCAGCTGCACGCGCCGTTCGACAATGCCGCCATCCGCCGCGCCATCGTCCACGCCGTCAGCCAGGCCGACTACATGACCGCCATCCAGGGCGACGACCGTGAAACCTGGCGCGACGGCGTCGGCTACTTCTGCCCCGATACCCCCATGGCATCCACCGCCGGCATGGAAAACCTTACCAGCCGCCGTGACCTCGAAGCGGTCAAGCGCGAGCTGGCCGAGGCCGGCTACAAGGGCGAGAAGATCGTGCTGCTGGCCCCGCAGGACATCCCGTCCACCAAGGCGATCGCCGAAGTCACGCACGACCTGTTCCGTCGCCTCGGCCTGAATGTCGATGCCCAAGCGATGGACTGGGCCACCGTGGTGCAACGCCGCACCAAGCAAGACCCGGTCGACCAGGGCGGCTGGAGCGTGTTTCACACCTCCTGGGGCGGCGTTGACCAGTTCAACCCGGCGGTGCACGCCTTCCTGCGCGGCAATGGCAAGAACGGCATCATGGGCTGGCCGATCAGCCCCACCATTGAAGCCCTGCGCGCCGAATGGCTCGTCGCCCCCGACCTCGCCGCCCAGCAAAAAGTCTGCGAAACCCTCCAGCTCCAAGCGTTCCGCGACGTGCCCTACATCCCGCTCGGCCAGGCCCGCTCGCCATCCGCTCATCGCGCCGACCTCCAGGGCGTGCTGACCGGCCTGCCGGTGTTCTGGAACGTCAAGCGCGGGGCATAGCAGCGCGGCCTCGCGGAATTTCAACGTACAGTCGAGCAAGGCCAAGGCTTCGCCCTGGACCCACCAGGGGCCGAGCCCCTGGACCTCATATTATTGCTTCGACACACGCGCGAGACTGACCGATTTGGATTCAAGACCATTTTATTTGATATATTTAAGGTCCAGGGGCTTGGCCCCTGGTGGGTCCAGGGCAAAGCCCTGGCCTTCCCGTCCCTACCCCGCGTCACTACCGCCGCCCCAACCCGTCCAGGCACGACGCCTCGCCCGCCGGCGGCACCAGTCGCGCCTGTGCATGCACCACCTTCGGCGTCCCGCGCTCGCGTTGCAGCACCAGGTTCAGCCGGCACAGCCCGGCCGACTCATAGACCCAGATCTCCGCCCCGCCGTCGCGCCGGCGCTGCGCGGGTTCACCGAAGCGGGCCAGCAGCTCCGGCGCCCGCACCTCCAGCAGCGACGGCGTCGCCACCGTCGCCGGCCCGGCCGGCGGTGCGGGTTCCGCGACGCGCAATGGTGGCGCTGGGGGTGGCGTGCAGGCGCCAACCAGCACCAGCGCGCTCACCCCCACCCAGCGAAGCTGCCTCATGTCAGGCCGGCTCGGCCGGCTTCGCCACCTCGGCCACCGGGGCCTCCCCGCGCGGCTCGGTGATCATCTCGATGGAACCGGTGATCTGCCCGCCATCTTCCACCTGGAGCCGCCGGCACCGCGCGATCAGCGCGTTGCGCGCGGTCAGGATGCCGTCGATGGTGCCGGCGATTTCGGCGTCCTCCACCTCGACCTCGCCGCGGAACATGCCGCCCTGGGCGATCGACAGCTCCATGGCATGGATCATCTTGGCTTCCACCACGCCCTGCACTTCCAGCCGCTCGGCGTCCTGGATGGTGCCGTGCACGCTGATGCCGCGGCCGATCACCATGGTGCGGCGCTCGGCCGGGGCGCGGGCGGCGGGGCGTGGTTGGCCCGATTGCTGGCCGCCCGGTTGGGCACCCGGCTGGTTCGCCGTCGGCGGCGGGGCGGCGGGGAAGGGCGGGCGGCTCATCGGCGGTGCCTCCTTGGGGGGCGCGGGGCGAAAGGGCGGAACGCCAAGCCCGGAATCGGCCGGGCGGGCGGTGGGGTCGGGTGGCGCGGGCAGGGCCGGCTTCGGCACTTCAGCCGGCGGCTCTTCGGGCTTGCGGCGCTTGAACACGTCAGGATCCGATCGCGAAAGTGGAGCCGAGGCCTTCGGCTAACACGCGGGGGGCCGGCGCGACAACCCGGCAGGTGCGCCGGCCAGCGCTCCGGCCAGCACGTGCACCATCGCGGCCAGCCCCAGCACCGGCGCCACCAGGTTCAACCCCGGCACCATCGCGGCCGCCGCCACCAGCCCGCCCTGCCCCAGCACCGCCCAGCGCCGCCGACGATACAGCAGCAACGCCGTGCCCCGGTCGAAGCGCCGCAAAGCGACCGCCATGAACAACCCACGCCCGATCGCCCAGGCGGCGACGAACCACCCCACCGCCAGCCCCAGCCCCGGCAACAGCACCGCGGCCACCAGCGCCAGGATTTGCATCGCCAGCACCAGCAGCCCCAGCGCCACCCCGTCCCAGGCCTGCGCCGCCAGGCTGGCAGGGATGCCGGGCGGCATGCCGGGGTAATGCCGCCGCTCCACCGCCTCGGCCACCCGGTCTACGAACAGCGTCGCAATCGCGGTCGCCAGCGGGACGAACAGGAACAGCCCCAGCACCGCTGCCCCGGCCACCCCAGCGAACCCGGCCAGCCACGCCGCCACGCCCGCCAGCGTCGGCCATGCCGCGGCGAAGCTCTCCGCCAGCGCCACCCCGCCCCACGCCATCCCACCTCCCAGCGCCGCCAAGACCGCCAGCGCCCACCCCACGCTGCGCAGCACCGCGCCCAGAAACGCCGCGTCGTCGAGCTGGCCGATTGCCAGCAGCATCGCCGAGGGTCGTGCAGCGCTCACTGTTGCCCGCCCGATTGCCCGGTGGTACGCGATCGCCGAACGGCACTGCGGAGCATCATGATGGCCCAATCCCCCCGGTTCGACATCCTCGGCATCGGCAATGCCATTGTCGATGTCACCGCCCCGGTGCCGGACAGCTTCCTGTCCCGCCACGACATGCACAAGGGCGCCATGGCGCTGATCGACGCCGCCGCCGCCGACCGCGTGTACGCCGCCATGCCGCCGGCCACCGAAAGCAGCGGCGGTTCGGCCGCCAACACCTGCGCCGTCGCCGCCCTCCTCGGTGCCCGCGTCGCCTATCTCGGCCGCGTCGCCGACGACACCCTGGGCGGCGTCTTCCGCCACGACATCGCCGCCGTCGGCGTGCATTTCCCCACCCCGCCCCTGTCCGGCGGCGCCCCCACCGCCCGCTGCCTGATCGCCGTCACCCCCGACGGCCAGCGCACCATGAACACCTTCCTCGGCGCCTGCGTCACCTTCGGCCCCGATGATGTCGACCCAGCACTCGTCGCAGACTCGGCCGTCACCTACCTCGAAGGCTACCTGTTCGACCCGCCCGCGGCCCAGGCCGCCTTCCACAAGGCCGCCGCCGCCGCCCATGAAGCCGGCCGCCAGGTCGCGCTCACCCTGTCCGACGCCTTCTGCGTTAACCGCCACCGCGCCGCCTTCCGCGCCCTGGTCGCCGGGCACATCGACATCCTGTTCGCCAACGAGGCGGAGATCACCGCGCTCTACGAAACCAACACCCTGGCCGAAGCCGCAGCCCTGGCCCGCCACGACGTCGCCCTGGCCGCGCTTACCATGAGCGAGGCCGGCAGCATGATCATCAAGGGAGCCGAAACAATCCTGGTCCCCGCCGAGCCCACCCAGGTCATCGACACCACCGGCGCCGGCGACGCCTATGCCGCCGGCTTCCTCGCCGCCCACGCCGCCGGAAAGAACCTCAAGCAATGCGCCCGCCTCGGCAGCATCGCCGCCGCCGAGGTCATCAGCCATTACGGCGCCCGCCCGCAACGCGACCTGTCCGGCGAGATGAGCAAGCTTGGGTAGAAT
>JBBQOT010000402.1:0-3840 GCA_038331165.1 Acetobacterales bacterium | reverse complement strand
GGGGCTGCTGAGCGATGGGCCGCGGCTGACCGGGTGGGCGTGGCGGCCGGTGCTGCTGGTCACGCTGGCGGCTGTCAGCTTTGCGCTGATGATCGAGCCGGCCGGGCTGGTGGCGACCATGCTGGTGCTGATGACCCTGGGCGCGCTGGCCGGCGAGGGCCACAGCGTGCGGCAATTGTCGATCTTCTTTCCGGTGATGATCGTGATCGGCGTCGGCATCTTCATCTGGGGGCTCGGCATGCCGATCAAGGTATTCCCATGGAGCTGAGTGATCTTGGGTCGAATCTGGCGCTCGGGTTTTCCGTTGCGCTGACCTGGCAGAACCTGTTCTGGTGCCTGGTGGGCGTCATCGTTGGTACCGCGATCGGGGTGTTGCCGGGGGTGGGGCCGGTGGCGACGATGGCGCTGCTGCTGCCGGTTACCTACTACCTGCCGGCCGAGGGGGCGTTGATCATGCTCGCCGGGATCTATTACGGCGCACAGTATGGCGGTTCCACCACGGCGATCCTGGTGAACCTGCCGGGCGAATCGTCGTCGGTGATCACCTGCCTGGATGGCTACGCGATGGCGCGCCAGGGGCGGGCGGGGCCGGCGCTGGCGATCGCGGCGATCGGCAGCTTCTTTGCCGGCACGGTGGCCACCGTGCTGATCGCGGTGGCGGCCCCACCATTGACCCGGCTGGCGCAGCAGTTCGGCCCGGCCGATTATTGCTCGCTGATGATCCTGGGGCTGGTGACGGCCGTGGTGATGGCACACGGCTCGGTGATCAAGGCGATCGGCATGATCCTGCTGGGCCTGCTGCTGGGCATCGTCGGCACCGACGTGAACACCGGCGCGCTGCGCTACACCTTCGGCGTGGACATCCTGTTCGACGGCATCAACTTCGTGCCGATCGCCATGGGGGTGTTCGGGCTGAACGAGATCATGGCCAACCTGACCAACAAGCAGCGCCGCGACCTGTTGAGCTCGAAGATCAGCGGGCTGATGCCGACGCGCAAGGATCTGAAGGACTCCTTCGGTGCGATGCTGCGCGGCACCGGGCTGGGCAGCGTGCTGGGCATTCTGCCCGGCGGGGGCGCGGTGCTGGCCAGCTTTGCCGCCTATACGATGGAAAAGCGCATCTCCAAGACGCCGGAGAAGTTCGGCACCGGCATGATCCAAGGCGTGGCCGCGCCCGAAAGCGCCAATAACGCCGCCGCCCAAACCAGCTTCATCCCGATGCTGACGCTGGGCATTCCCAGCAACGCAGTGATGGCGATGATGGTCGGCGGCATGATGATCCACGGCATCGTGCCCGGCCCGCAGGTGATGACCGAGAAGCCCGGGCTGTTCTGGGGAATGATCGCCAGCATGTGGGTGGGCAACCTGATGCTGGTGGTGTTCAACCTGCCGCTGGTGGGCATCTGGGTGAAAATGCTGATGGTGCCATACCGGCTGCTGTCGATCGCGATCCTGTTCTTCTGCTGCATCGGGGTCTACAGCCTGAACAACATGGCCGCCGAGGTGCTGCTGATCGCCTTCTTCGGGGTGGTGGGATACCTGTTCCACAAACTGGACTGCGAAGCAGCGCCGCTGCTGCTGGGGTTCATCCTTGGGCCAATGATGGAAACCTACCTGCGGCGTGCCATGCTGCTGTCGCGCGGGGACCCAATGGTGTTCGTGACCAGCCCGCTGAGCCTGACCTTCCTGATCATGGCGGCGCTGCTGCTGCTGGTGGTGATCCTGCCAGCTATCCGCCGGGCGCGGACGGTGGCGTTCCAAGAAGAGGGGTAGGAGGGCTGGCGGATTGGGGCGTTGCAGAAAGGGCTTTCAAGATAAGGCCAGGGCTTTGCCCTGGACCCACCAGGGGCCAAGCCCCTGGACCTTGAATTATGGGTTCCAAATTTCGTTGGCCTTTGGTGGCTACCCTCGCCACGACGGTAAACCGATGACCTTTGGCTTTCTGTATGATGATTTTCATAATATTACGATATCGTAACAATTATAGCGCGGGAATAGATCGCCCTTGCAGGGCAATTCATGGGAGGAAAGCCGGGATGGGGCGGCGGGGCGCGTGCGGCGTGGGATAAATGCGGCTTCCCTGCAACGTGGGGGCGGGGCGGTGCAATGCGGGCCGGGAGGGCATGCGCGGTTTTGGCGCGTGCGGGGCGTGGTGCGGCGCTGATGGTTGGCGCGGCACGGCGGACGCGGGTGCGCCGGCGGGGTGCGGACTGGCCTGCGGCGCGCGGGGTGGATGGGCGCGGTTGGGGCGTGGGGCGGACGGGGGGTGGTGGGAGTTGGCCGGTTTGCCAGAGCAGCACGAGGTCGAGCAGGCGTGCGAGGACCGCGGCGAACAGGGCGTGGAGTGCCGCCGCGAGTTTACCGCTGGAAGCGTCGGGCATCGGGGCGGCGCGCAGTATGGCGAGCCGCTCGGCCAGAGGGGATTGAATAATTAACACGAGGTGTTTATAACTAACTTTTGGCGCCGCTGCAACAGGAAATTTCGAGGGACCGAAGAAAATCGTGGGCGCGGTAATGGTGCACTGCCGAGGGGTGGGGGTGGCGGGTTTGTCGGTGGTGTTGGGCCCCCTCCGGCTCCCCCCGTAAAGCACGGGGGGAGAGAAGATTCTTGCTCATGGATGAAGTTTTTTTGCTTCTTTTTGTTCACAAAAAGAAGGCTTCACCCGTCGCTGAACTCCCCCACCCGGTAGCCCTGTGCAAACAGCAGCGCGCGCAGATTGGCATGGCGCAATTGGGCGCGGGCTTGGGCGGCGACGATTGGTTTTGCGCGGAAGGCGATGCCGAGGCCGGCGGCGCCGAGCATGGCGACGTCGTTGGCGCCGTCGCCGACGGCCAGGGTTGCGGCGAGTTTGAGGCCGCGGGCTGTGGCGAGTTCATTCAGGGCGGTGAGTTTGGCGTTGGCATCCAGGATTGGTTCGGCGACGGTGCCGGCCAGGGCGGTGCCGTCGTGTTCCAGCACGTTGGCGCGGTGGGTGTCGAAGCCGACCAGGGCGGCGACTTTTTCGGTGAACCAGGTGAAGCCGCCGGAGACCAGGGCGGTGGTTGCGTTATGGGCTTTCATGGTGGCGACGAGTTCGCGCGCGCCGGGGGTGAGTTTGGTGGCGGCCCAGGTTTTTTCCAGCGCGTCGAGGTTCAGGCCTTTGAGCATGGCCACGCGTTCGCGCAGGGCGGTGGCGAAGTCGATTTCGCCGTTCATGCTACGGCTGGTGATGGCGGCGATTTGTTCCTTCAGGCCGGCGTAGGCGGCGATTTCGTCGAGGGTTTCCGAGGTGACGATGGTGCTGTCCATGTCGGCGATGAGCAGGGCTTTGCGGCGGCCGCGTGCCTTGGTGCGGATGGCATCGACCAGGGCGCGGCCGATGGCGGCTTCGACCACCGCCATGTCGGGGGCGGTTCGGCAGGGGATGGCGGCGGCTTCGCCGGGCGAGAGGGTTTCGGGGGGGCCGCCCTGGATTGCATCGCGCACTCGGGAGATGATGGCATCGGACAGGGTTGTGGCGTCGCGATCGACAACGAGGGTTACTACATGCGTCATGTTTCTCGTATGGAACTGGCCGGCGCCGTGGGCAAGAGGGGCGGATGAGCGCGTTGCCGCATGCACTGATCGTGGCCGGCCCGACCTGTTCGGGGAAGTCGGCGCTGGCGTTGGCGCTGGCGGAGCGGCTGGACGGGGTGGTGATCAACGCGGATTCGATGCAGGTGTATCGGGAATTGCGGGTGATTACGGCCCGGCCGAGCGTGGCGGAGGAGGCGCGGGTGCGGCATGCGCTGTATGGCGTTCGGCCGGCGGCCGAGCCCGGCAATGCGGCGTGGTGGCGGGGGGCGGCGCTGGCGGCGATG
>JBBQOT010000401.1:0-3852 GCA_038331165.1 Acetobacterales bacterium | reverse complement strand
CACAAGACTGCGAACGACGACCAAGCTGGACCACGGGCTCACAGCCCAAGGGCAAAACGGTCTATCGAACGCATTGCGGGGATGGATGGCCATCCGTCCTCGCAACCCGATCACAATGACAGATCACGCAGACACAAGGGCGAAGCCCTGGCTCTGACTTTCGTCCTGGGTCAATCATTTAGCTCATCGGTTCCCGAGGACTGCGTCGACACTCCAGCGCCGACCTGCTTCCGGCGCTCAGTCCCCTGATCAACCTCCCCGCCGCGGCAGGGTGTTCTGCCTGATTTTTGTGCAGCAATCGGCGCGGGAGGCTTGCCTTGACCTGAGTCATTTCCCATTTCGCGTCATAGGAATAGCGTCGGTGTTGCCTCCCCGAGGGGCACCGGCGTGGGTGGCCCGGATCCGGGCGCCCCGAGAGTTTGTCGCCTGACCAGGGACATGGAAAAGACATGGACATCGAGAAATTCACCGAACGTGCGCGCGGCTTCCTGCAGGCGGCGAGCACCATCGCAATGCGCGAGTACCATCAGCAACTGACGCCCGAGCATCTGCTGAAGGCGTTGCTGGACGACGAGGAAGGCGCCGCGGCCGGGCTGATCCGTGCCGCCGGTGGCGACGACAAGGCCGCCAGGGTGGCGGTGGAGGCGGACGTCGCCAAGCTGCCGAAGGTGCAGGGCGGCGGGGCAGGCCAGCCGCAGATCACGCCCGCACTGGTGCGGGTGCTGGACGGTGCGCAACAGGCCGCGACCAAGGCGGGCGACGAATATGTGGCGCAGGACCGGCTGCTGGTGGCACTCGCCGCCAGCGACACCCCGGCGGCAAGGGCACTGCGTGCCTCGGGCGCCACGCCGCAGACGCTCGATCGTGCCGTGGCCGATATCCGCAAGGGCCGTAAGGTCGACAGCCAGAATGCCGAGGCGAATTTCGACGCGCTGAAGAAATACGCTCGCGACGTGACCGCACTGGCGCGCGACGGTAAGCTCGACCCGGTGATCGGCCGCGACGAGGAGATCCGCCGCACCATCCAGGTGCTGGCGCGGCGCACGAAGAACAATCCCGTGCTGATCGGCGAGCCCGGCGTTGGCAAGACGGCGATTGTCGAGGGCCTGGCGCTACGTATTATCAATGGCGACGTGCCGGAGGCGCTGAAGAACAAAAAGCTGCTGGCACTCGATCTCGGCGCCATGGTCGCAGGGTCCAAATATCGCGGCGAGTTCGAGGAGCGGTTGAAGGCGGTGCTGAAGGAAATCGAGTCCGCCGAGGGCGAGATCATCCTGTTCATCGACGAGATGCACACCCTGGTCGGCGCCGGCCGCGCGGACGGCGCGATGGACGCCTCCAACCTCATCAAGCCGGAACTGGCCCGCGGCGCGCTGCATTGCGTGGGTGCCACTACGCTGAACGAGTATCGCAAGCATGTCGAGAAGGACGCAGCCCTGGCGCGGCGCTTCCAGCCGGTATTCGTGGGCGAGCCGAGCGTGGAGGACACCATATCGATCCTGCGCGGGATCAAGGAGAAGTATGAGCTGCACCACGGCGTGCGCATCACCGATGGCGCGCTGGTCGCTGCTGCCACCCTTTCCAACCGCTACATCACAGACCGCTTCCTGCCGGACAAGGCGATCGACCTGATGGACGAGGCGGCCAGCCGGCTGCGCATGCAGGTGGATAGCAAGCCGGAGGAGCTGGACGAGCTCGACCGCCGGCTGATGCAGCTCAAGATCGAGCGTGAGGCTTTGAAGCGCGAAACCGACCCGGCCAGCCGCGACCGATTGGGCAAGCTGGAACTTGAACTCGCCGGCCTCCAGGAAAAATCCGACGCGATGTCGGCCACTTGGAAGGCCGAGAAGGAGAAGTTGGCGGGCGGGCAAAAGCTGAAGGAACGCCTGGACGCGGCGCGCAACGAGGTGGAGGGCGCGCAACGCCGCGGCGACCTAGCCCGCGCCTCCCAGCTGCTTTACGGCGAGATCCCCGATCTGGAGAAGCAGATCGCCAGCAACCAGGACGGCGGCCGCCTGGTCAACGAAAGTGTTACCGAGGAGGGCATCGCCGCCATCGTCTCGCGCTGGACCGGTGTGCCCGTCGAGAAGATGCTGGAGGGCGAACGCGGCAAGCTCATGCACATGGAAGATGCCTTGCGCAAGCGGGTGGTGGGCCAGGAGGACGCGCTCAAGGCGGTTTCCGATGCCGTCCGCCGCGCCCGAGCCGGGTTGCAAGACCCCAACCGGCCGATAGGCAGCTTCCTGTTTCTCGGCCCGACCGGCGTGGGCAAGACAGAGCTGACCAAGGCGCTGGCCGAATTCCTGTTCGACGACGACCGCGCGATGGTGCGCATCGACATGAGCGAGTTCATGGAGAAGCATGCCGTTTCCCGCCTGATCGGCGCACCCCCAGGCTATGTCGGGTATGACGAAGGCGGTGTGCTGACCGAGGCGGTGCGTCGCCGCCCCTATCAGGTGATCCTGTTCGACGAGGTGGAGAAGGCGCACGAGGATGTGTTCAACGTGCTGCTCCAGGTGCTGGACGATGGCCGCCTGACCGACGGACAGGGCCGCACGGTGGACTTCAAGAACACCATCATCGTGCTGACCTCCAACCTGGGCAGCGAGATCTTGGCCGCCCAGCCGGACGGGGCCGACCTGTCGCTTGCCTACAAGGGGGTGATGGACATCGTGCGCGGGCATTTCCGCCCGGAGTTCCTCAACCGCCTGGACGAGACGGTGCTGTTCCGCCGGCTGCAGCGCAGCGACATGGCCTCGATTGTTGAAATTCAGCTGACGAATCTGCGCAAGCTGCTGGCCGACCGGAAGATCAGCCTTGAGCTGGACCGGATGGCGACCGATTGGCTGGCCAACGAAGGCTACGACCCCGTCTACGGCGCGCGGCCGCTGAAGCGGGTGATCCAGCGCAGCCTTCAGAACGCGCTGGCGAACGCGATCCTGGAGGGGCGGGTGAAGGACGGCGATACGGTGCACGTGACCGTCGGTCTGGACGGGCTGGAGATCGGCAGCGGGTTGGCCGAAGCGGCGTAGGGGAGCAAGCGCAGGCCGTTGGCGTTGCCCCGAACCCTACCAGGGGTCCGAGACCCCTGGACCCTCAAACAAATAGGACGAAGGTCTGGGGGCTCGGCCCCCAGCGGGTCCAGGGCAAAACCCTGGCCTTGCCTTCATTCTTCGGTCAATCATTATGTCGCGATGTCGATCGCCACCCAGACCCAGATCGGTTTAGCACGACACCCCGGTTGGCGGCGGGGGGTTTTACGGCTAATCTCGGCGCCAACGTGGCGGCGCCTGCACGCGCGCCGGCCGCTCGGGAGGAGACCGCTATGGCCCATACGCTCGAAAATTTCGCCGCCGCCTGTAGTGCCGCGATCAGCGCCGACCCCGGCCCCGGCGGGCGGCAAAAGGTGTGCGCGCTGGTGCGCGAGGTGCTGGGCGACCCGGCCTTCATAGCCGCCAACATCAAGGCCGACGGGCCGGAGCGAAAGGTGCTGTTCGAGGACCCCGTGCACAAGTTCGCGGTCCTGGCGCACAGCTTCCACGGCGCCAAGGACAGCACGCCGCACGACCACGGCCCGACCTGGGCCATCTATGGCCAGGCAACCGGCGAGACGGTGATGACCGACTGGGAGAAGCTGGCTGCCCCCAGCGCCGACCAGCCGGGGACCGTGCGCAAGGTGCGCGACTATTCCCTGACGCCGGGCATGGCCTATCTGTATGAGCCCGGCGTGCTGCATTCGCCGCGGCGCGATGCCTCGACCACGCTGTTGCGCATCGAGGGCTTCGACCTCAGCAGCTACAAGCGCGACAAATACGTCGTCGCCGCCTGAGCCGGATGTTGGAGTCCATTCTA
>JBBQOT010000400.1:0-3858 GCA_038331165.1 Acetobacterales bacterium | reverse complement strand
ATTGCCTACTGCCACCGCCAAGTCGGCGGGGCGGCGACTATGGTGCTGGTGCGCGTGTCGGCGCTGGGCTACGCGCTGCCGGGCACGGTGCTCGCCGTGGGGCTACTGGGGCCGATGGCATGGTTCGACGACGCTGTGGCGGCCGCGCTCGACGCCCTCGGTAGGATCGCCACGCCGTCCCTCTCCGGTTCCGCCGCGGCCTTGGTGCTGGCCTACCTGCTCCGCTTTCTGGTCATTCCCGTGAACACGCTGGAATCGGCCTATGGCCGGATTTCACCCTCCATCGACGATGCCGCGCGGAGCATGGGCGCGCCCGACCATGCATTGGCCCTGCGCATTCATCTGCCGCTGCTCACTCCCGCGACGGCAGCGGCCGCGCTGCTGGTGCTGATTGAATGCATGAAGGAGCTACCGGCCACACTGATTCTGCGGCCGCTAAACGTCGATACGCTCGCGACGTCGGTATATGCGGAGGCGTCGCGCGGTACGTACGAGGACGGCGCGGTCGCCGCGCTGGCGATTGCGCTGGTCGGCCTGGTTCCCGTGATTGTCCTGGTCCGCGGCCTGCAGGCCCTCGCCGGCGGCAAACAACGGTCAGGAATGTCGCTGGCCCGGGCCTGAGCCACCGCGCCGAAGGCTACATCCCCAGCGCGCGGCGGTAGACGTCGAGCAGCGTCTCCTGCTCCTCTACCTCGGCCGGCTCCTGCTTGCGCAGCCGGATCAACTGACGCATCACCTTGACATCGAACCCAGCCGATTTGGCCTCGCCAAAGATGTCCTTGATGTCGCTGGATAGAGCCTTGCGCTCCTCCTCCAGCCGCTCGATGCGCTCGATCAGGCTGCGCAGGCGCTCGGCGGAGACGTTGCCCCATTGTGCGGCATCCTCGCCCTCGGCTTCGGGCTTCATTGTGGCGGCAGGTCGGGCCATGCGGCAACTCCGTCTCTGGTCGGGCCTCGCCCCCTCGTGGGAGCCAGGGGCGGCGGCTTAACGGAGCGGACCCGAAGGGTCAACAGTCTGTCAGTGGCCGGGGCTCGACTTCGCGAACTGGGACAATTGCTCCTCTGTGGCGGCCTTCTGGTTCTGCGCCTGCCAGTCCTTGTAAGGCATGCCATAAACGATCACGCGCGCGTCGGGATCGGCGATGGCGATACCCTGGTCCGCCGCGGCCTCGCGATACCAGCGGCTGAGGCAGTTCCGGCAGAACCCGGCCAGATTCATCATATCAATATTCTGCACATCGCTACGCTCACGCAAATGGGCCACCAGCCGGCGAAAGGCGGCGGCCTCCAGCTCGGTGCGCGTCTTGTCGTTGATATCGGGTAGGGGCATGAGCAGACCTCCTAGGATGTCTCCAACATGGCGCTTATTTGTCGTCTTCGCCATAGTGCCGGCTCAGAGACGGCAAGCGGATGATCGGCATGGACGAATGGACCGACGCGACGGCACGTGCAGCGCTGCACAAGATATTCATTGCAGCCGTGGCCGCCGCAGATCCTCGCGTCATGCTGGCCGACCACTTGCCGAAGAAGCCGCGCGGCCGCTGCGTGGTGGTAGGCGCGGGCAAATCCGCCGCGGTGATGGCGGCCACCCTGGAAGACGCCTGGCCCGATGTCACCCTTTCGGGGGTGGCGGTGACCCGCTACGGTCACGCCGTGCCGACGCGGCACATCGAGGTGATCGAGGCTGGCCATCCGGTGCCCGACGCCAACAGCGAGCGCGGTGCCCGCCGCGTGTTGGCGGCGGTGCAGGGCCTTTCGGCAGACGACCTAGTCATTGCCCTCATTTCGGGCGGCGGCTCGGCCCTAATGGCATTGCCGGCACCAGGGCTGACGCTGGCCGACAAGCAGGCAGTCAACCGGGCATTGTTGGCCAGCGGGGCAACGATCGCGGAGATGAACGCAGTTCGGAAACACCTCTCGGCGATCAAGGGCGGACGACTGGCCGCGGCCGCCGCGCCGGCCAGGCTGGTGACCCTCGCGATCTCCGACGTGCCAGGCGACGATCCCGCGGTGATCGCATCCGGCCCAACGGTGCCCGACCCCACAACTTTCGCCGACGCTCGTGCCATTGTCGCGCGCTTCGGCGTCGTCCTGGCCCCGCACGTCGCCGATCGGCTGGCGCAGGCCGTCGACGAGACCCCCAAGCCCGGTAGTCTGCCGCATGCAAGTTTTCAGATGATTGCAACACCATCAACGTCGCTCGCTGCCGCGGCACGAATGGCCGAGAGCTTGGGCATCGCCTCCTTGATCCTCGGGGATGCCATCGAGGGCGAAAGTCGGGAACTCGGCACGGTTATGGCCGGGATCGCCCGATCGGTGCGCACGCACGGTTTGCCGTTGCGCCCACCGGCAGTGCTGCTCTCGGGCGGGGAGACCACAGTGAGTATTGGTTCCGGCCCGGCCGGGCGTGGCGGACGAAACACCGAATTTCTCCTTGGGCTGGCGCTGGCCATATCCGGTACACCGGGCATCTGGGCCGTCGCCGGCGACACTGACGGCATCGATGGCACCGAAGATGCAGCCGGCGGCTTCGTTCTGCCCGATACCCTGGCTCGCGCCAGGGCAGCAGGGCTTGATCCGCATGCGGTGCTTGCCAGACATGACAGTTATGGTCTGTTTGACATGCTGGACGATCTGCTCCGTACCGGCCCCACGCTGACCAATGTCAACGACATGCGCGCCATCCTGATCGCTTGAACGGACCATTTTCTCGACGTGTGGTTGCCCGGGCGGGCGGATAGTTGCTGATTTCGACCACCTTGCGACACCACACCGCCTGTCGCGTGCTATAGGCGATGCGACAGGCGGAAGAGCGGGGAGCACTATGCCGATACGGACCAAGATCCGCCGCCGGCGGCGCACCAAGATCGTCGCGACCCTAGGCCCCGCCAGTTCAACGCCCGAGGTGCTCTCCAGGCTGTTCCAGGCCGGCGCGGACGTCTTCCGCCTGAACTTCAGCCACGGCACGCACGATGATCACGCGGCTCTCATAGCCTTGATCCGCGACCTTGAATCGCGTTTCGATCGGCCAATCGGCATCCTTGCCGACGTCCAGGGACCGAAGCTGCGCGTTGGGCAGTTCACCGGCGGCCGCATCCAGCTCCAGACCGGGCATGCGTTCCGCCTCGACCTCAGCCCGACACCCGGCGATGCGACACGCGTGCAACTTCCCCATCCGGAGATAATCGCCGCCGCCAGCATCGGCACCACGTTGCTGCTCGACGACGGCAAGCTGCGGCTGCGGGTGGTGCGCAAGCGGGTAGATCACTTGGAGACTGAGGTTACGGTCGGTGGCCCGCTGTCGGACCGCAAGGGGGTCAATGTCCCCGACATCATCCTGCCCATCCCCGCGCTCACGACGAAGGACCGCGCCGACCTTGCCTTCGCGCTGGAGCATGGTGTCGATTACATAGGCTTGTCCTTCGTCCAACGTCCGGAAGACGTCGCCGAGGCGCGCGAGATCGCCGCTGGTCGGGCCTGGATCATGACCAAGGTTGAGAAGCCTCAGGCGCTGGACAACTTGGAGGCGATCATCCGGCTATCCGATGCTGTGATGGTTGCCCGCGGCGACCTTGGCGTTGAATTGCCGCCCGAGGAGGTACCGCTTGCACAGAAACGGATCGTCCGAATGGCGCGGCAGCTCGGCCGCCCGGTCGTCGTCGCCACACAGATGCTGGAAAGTATGATCACCGCCCCTTCACCCACACGGGCCGAGGCGTCGGACGTGGCCACGGCCGT
Organism: Acetobacterales bacterium; assembly: GCA_038331165.1. Classification (GTDB taxonomy): domain Bacteria; phylum Pseudomonadota; class Alphaproteobacteria; order Acetobacterales; family Acetobacteraceae; genus CAMDGX01. The sequence continues at coordinate 120 of JBBQOT010000400.1, read as the reverse complement.
GTTCGACGGCGCCGACGCGGTGATGCTGTCGGCCGAGAGCGCCACGGGGAAGTATCCCGTCGAGACCGTGCGCATGATGGACCGCATCATCGCCCGCACCGAGGACGACGACGACCTGAA
>JBBQOT010000399.1:0-3862 GCA_038331165.1 Acetobacterales bacterium | reverse complement strand
GCTGCTGCCGGAGGGCGAGCTGGAAGCGCGGCGCGCCGCCTGGACCCCGCCGGCGCTGCTGCACAAAACGCCGTGGGAGGAGATCTATCGTTCCATGGTCGGCCAACTCGGCACCGGTGGCTGCTTGGAACCCGCCACGCTGTATCTGAACATCCTGGAGACGCGGGGCGAGAGTAGGGATAATCACTGAGAGCGAAAGCGGAGTAGGCAAGGCGAGGGCTCTGCCCTCGACCCGCTGGGGCCTGGAGGCCCCAGACCCCCATCCATCGAATATCAGCTTTTGGCTTTGTTTTTCGCGAAGATTGGAAAATGGGTCGAGGCATAAAGGTTGAGGTCCAGGGGCTCGGCCCCTGGCGGGTCTGGGCGGAGCCCAGCCTTAGCTCCATGTGAATCCTGAACCACTTGCCCGTCGCCCCAGCGCGGCGTACGTCAGTGGGGCCGCACGAAACGAACCAGGAGCGCCCCATGTCCTTGCGCCTTAAAGGCAAGATTGCCTTCGTCACCGCTGCCGCCCAGGGGATTGGCCGGGCGACGGCGCTGGCCTTCGCCGCCGAGGGCGCACAGGTCTACGCCACCGATTTGAATGCGGCGAAGTTGGCCGAGATCGTCGGGCCGGGCATTCGCACCATGGCGCTGGACGTACGCGACACCGCGGCGGTTCGGGCGGCGGCCGAACTGGTTGGGCCGATCGACGTGCTGTTCAACTGCGCCGGCTTCGTGCACCAGGGCTCGGTGCTGGACGCCACTGAAGCCGAGTGGGATTTCGCCTTCGACCTCAACGTGAAGTCGATGTTCCGCACCAGCCAGGCGTTTCTGCCCGGGATGCTGGCCAAGGGGCGGGGCTCGGTGATCAACATGGCCTCGGTGGCCAGTTCGGTGAAGGGCATCGTCGGTCGTTTCGCCTATGGCGCATCGAAGGCGGCCGTCATCGGGCTCACGAAGTCCATCGCGGCGGATTTCGCCACCAAGGGCATCCGCTGCAATTGCATCTGCCCCGGCACCGTGCAGTCGCCGTCGCTCGACGACCGCATCGCGGCCAACGCGGCGGCGGCGGGGTCGCTGGAGGCGGCGCGGGCGGCGTTCATCGCCCGCCAGCCGATGGGGCGGTTGGGCCGGGCGGACGAGATCGCAGCACTGGCGGTGTATCTGGCCAGCGATGAGGCGGTGTTCGTCACCGGCCAGGCGCTGGTGATTGACGGCGGCATCTCGCTGTAGTCTGTCGCGCTACTGAATCCATACGAGGAAACCGACCATGAAGCTCGTTCGCTACGGCGCCCCCGGCGCGGAAAAACCCGGTGTGCTCGACGCCGACGGCAATCTGCGCGACCTGTCGGACATCGTGCCCGACATCAATGGCGCCACGCTGTCGCCGGCCGGCCTGGCCAAGATCGCCGGGGCCAACCCCGCGACCCTGCCGCTGGTGCGCAGCAGCCCGCGCATTGGGCCGTGCATCGCCCGCCCGCTGAACTTCGTGTGCATCGGCCTGAACTACGCCGACCACGCCGCCGAAACCGGGGCGACGCCGCCGACCGAGCCGATCATCTTCCTGAAATCGCTTGGTGCCTTCCAGGGGCCGAACGACGACGTGGTGATCCCCAAGGGCTCGACCAAGCCGGATTGGGAGGTTGAACTCGGCATCGTCATCGGCAGCAAGGCGAAATACGTCTCCGAGGCCGACGCGATGAACCATGTGGCCGGCTATTGCGTGGTCAACGATGTCAGCGAGCGCAACTTCCAGACCGAGCGCGGCGGCACCTGGGACAAGGGCAAGGGCTGCGACACCTTCGGGCCAACCGGGCCGTGGATGGTGACCAAGGACGAGGTGCCCGACCCGCAGAACCTGATGATGTGGCTCGACGTGAACGGTGTGCGGATGCAGGACGGCAACACCAAGACCATGATCTTCAACGTGGTGCAGATCGTGAGCTATGTCAGCCACTTCATCACCCTGCATCCCGGCGACATCATCGCCACCGGTACGCCGCCGGGGGTTGGGGCGGGCAAGAAGCCGACGCCGATCTGGCTGAAGGCGGGCGACGTGATGACGCTGGGTGTCGCCGGGTTGGGCGAGCAGAAGCAGACCGTGCGGGCCGACTGACACGCGGCGATGGACTGGTCGGTCCTGCTGGTGTTCTGGGCGGGGTTCGGGCTGGCGGTGCTGTCGCCGGGCCCGAATTTCGCGATGCTGCTGGGCACCGCCACGCGCGAAGGCCGCGGTGCCGCGGTGGCAGCGGCCAGCGGCATGGCGGCGGGCGACCTGGTGTGGGGTTTCGCCGCCGTCTGGGGCGTGGCGGCGCTGGCGGCGGCACATCCCTGGCTGATGCAGGGGGTGGCCTGGGGTGGTGGCACATTCCTTCTGTACTTGGCCGTGCAGTGCTGGCGCGCGGCGTGGCGGGGTGCGGCGGTGGAGCTGGAGGAAGGCGTTGCACCGCCGCGCGGCCAGGGGTTCACACAGGGCTTCATCCGTGGGCTGGCGGTGATGCTGCTGAACGCCAAGGCCGTGGCGTTCTGGGTGGCGTTGGCCGGCGTGCTGGTGAGTGCGGGGGCCACGCCCGCGACCGTGGTGGCCGCGGTGCTGGGGGCAACGGCGATGTCGCTCGCCTGGCACACGGTGCTGGCGGTGGCGCTGTCGGCTGCGACGGTGACGCGGTTCTACCGACGCGTCCAACGCGGCTTCGACTTGGTACTGGGCACGGTGTTGGCCGGGCTGGGCGTGCGGCTGCTCGGCGCCTCCTGAGGACGCGCCGGTGAGCCCCGGGGGCTGGGTGGGGCTGTTGATCCTCGGCACGACGCTGCTGCGCGTGGCGCTGGGGGCGGCGGTCGGGCTGGGGGTGGACGAAAGCTACATGGTGGCCGCCGGGCGGGAGCTGGCCTGGGGCTATTTCGACCACCCGCCGCTGTCGTGGTGGCTGTCCGCCGGCATCGCCAGGATCGCCGGCAGCGAGGCGGCGGTGGTGGTGCGGCTGCCGTTCATCGCGCTGTTCGCACTCTCGACCTGGCTCATGTTCGCGCTCACGCGCGCGATGTTCGGCGCGCGGGCGGGGCTGTGGGCGGCGGTAACGCTGAACATGGCGCCAGTGCTGGGGGTGACGACAGGCGGCTGGGTGCTGCCCGACGGGCCGCTGGTGGCGGCCTTGCTGGGGTTCGCACTGTGCCTGCATCGGGCGATCGAGCGCGGGTTGTGGCGCTGGTGGCTCGGCGCGGGGCTGTGCGCCGGGCTGGCGTTGCTGTCGAAATACACCGCGGTGCTGACCCTGGCCGGCGCCTTCGTCGCCCTTGTCACCTTGGGGCGGCACTGGCTGGCGCGGCCACATCCCTGGGTGGCCGGGCTGCTGGCTGGCGCCGTGTTCGCCCCGGTGATCGCGTGGAATGCGTCCAACGGCTGGGCGAGCTTCGCCTTCCAGGGCGCGCGGGCGGGCGCGCGAAAACTCGATCTCGCTGCGCCGTTGGTAACCATCGCCGGCGAGGCGCTGTTCCTGTTGCCGTGGCTCTGGCTGCCGCTGGCGGTGCTGTGGGTACGGGCGCTGCGGCGCGGGCCGGCCGAGCGCGCGCCATGGCTGCTGGCGTGGCTGGGGTTCGGGCCGATCGTGTTGTTCGTGGTGATCTCGGCCTGGTCGCCGCGCGTGCTGTATCACTGGGCCGCCCCCGGCTACCTGTTCCTGTTTCCGCTGCTGGGGCGATGGGCGGCGCAGCGCCTCGACGAGCGGCCGGTGGCGACTCGGCGCGCGCTGGCGGGCACGGCGGGGTTCCTGGTGGGGGCATTGGGCCTCGCGGCGGCCGAGCTGAACCTCAACCTGCTGCGCCTGCCGGGCGATCCGCTGCGCCAGGGGCTGGACTGGACGCCGTTGCGCGCCGCGCTGGC
>JBBQOT010000398.1:0-3872 GCA_038331165.1 Acetobacterales bacterium | reverse complement strand
TGAATTCGGTCGTCGCCGGCCTGCTCGCATTTCCCGCCATCCTGGCGCTCAGCGTGGTCACCGACCTCGACCCCAGCTTCATCCTGGGCCCCGACGCGCTGTGGCCGATGAAGATCCTGTTGTCATGGATCCTGCTGTTGTTCATCACCCGGCTGTGCTTCCGCGTGGTGCTGCGCAGCGGCCTGCTCAGCCGCCAGGTGCTGATCGTCGGCTCGTCCGCACAGGCCGCTGTCACCGAGGCGGCGTTGCGCTCGATGCGGCGCGGCTTCTTCAGTTTGGCCGGGATAGTTGCCCCTGAAGACGCCGCCACACTGTCCGTCGCCGCGCTGCGAACCGGGCCGCTGCGCGGCCGGCGCATCTGGGCGGTGGTGGTCACCCAGGATGCGCGTGTCGCCATGGCCGGTGCCGAAAGTCGCCTGGGCGGGCGGGTCCGGTTGTTCGACGACGTGACCTTCCGTGAGCGTCAGTTGCGCCGCCTCGACCTGGGTCACCTGTCGCCCGGCTGGCTCGACGCCGCGACCGCCCCGGGGAGGCTGACCGCCGGCGTCCGCCGCGCCGCCGACATCGCGATCAGCCTGGGTATCCTGGCGCTGAGCCTGCCGGTGATGCTGGCCGCGGCCGCCCTGGTATGGCTGACCAGCCCCGGTCCGATCCTATACCGCCAAGTGCGCGTCGGCCTTGCCGGCCAGCATTTCGTGCTGTTCAAGTTCCGTTCGATGTCGGTCAATGCCGAGGCTCAGGGGCCGGCCTGGGCCGCCCGCCACGACCCGCGGGTGACCCGATTCGGCCGGGTGATGCGCCGCTCGCGCATTGATGAGCTGCCGCAGTTGCTGAACGTTCTGCGCGGCGAAATGAGCATCGTCGGCCCACGCCCCGAGCGGCCCCATTTCGTCGACCAGCTTAACGGCCTGATCCCGTTCTACGTCGACCGCACGCGGGTGAAGCCTGGCATTACCGGCTGGGCACAGGTGAACTACCCTTATGGGGCGTCGGTCGAAGATGCGCGGCAGAAGCTGGCGTACGACCTCTATTACGTGAAAAACCACAACCTGCTGCTGGACCTGCTGATCCTGGTCGCTACGGTGCGCGTAATACTGTTTCAGGAAGGTGCGCGCTGACCTCGGCGCCCGTGCCCAGCGCATGACCCGCCAGGCCGCAGTGGCGGGCAGCCAGCACCGGCGGTAGGATGGGGTCATGATCGGAACGGTGATGCTGGCGCACGCCGGGTGCGCCGCGATCTATGCGGCGCTTTCGGCGCTGATCCTGGTGCGCGCCCGGCTCAGCTCCACCGGCTGGATGTTGGCCGGCGCCGCGGCGATGACCGCCGCCTGGGCCGCCAGCGTTGCCTGGCAGCCCGAGGCGCCGTTCTCCGGCCTGCCCGGCGCGCTCGATCTGTTGCGCTCGGTGTCGTGGTACCTCTTCACCCTGCATTTGTATCGCCGCACCGTGCGGGCCCGCGGCCAGCTCACCCAGGCTTTCGCCATGATGGGCTTTGTCGGCGTGCTGGTGATCGGCGTTACCGTGCTGGTCGAGCCCAGCGGTCCCTCTGGCGTGTCGCTCCTGTCGGCCGGCACCGCAGCGCGGCTGGGCCTGGCGGTGTGCAACATCCTGCTGATCGAAAATTTGTACCAGAACGTGCCCGACGAGGCGAAATGGTACATCAACCTGCCCTGCATCGCGCTGGGCGGACTGTTCGTGTTCGACATCGTGCTATCGGCCGATGCAGTGCTGTTCCGCCAGGCATCGCCTACGCTGATGGCTGGGCGGGCGATTGCCACCGCCGTCGTCGCGCCGCTGCTGGCGGTGGCCGCGGCGCGCAACCGCGACTGGAAGATCGACATCCACGTCTCGCGCGGCGCCGCCTTCCACAGCGCCACCCTGGTGGTGGCCGGCATCTTCCTGCTCGGCCTGTCCGCCGCCGGCGAGGCGTTCCGCTATTTCGGCCCGAATTGGGGCGGGGTGGCCGAGATCAGCTTGGTCTTTGCCGGTATCATGGCCACCGCGGTGCTGCTGACTTCGGCCACCGCGCGCTCGCGCCTGCGCAGCCTGATCGTCGACAATTTCTTCAGCAACCGCTTCGATTACCGACGGGAATGGCTGCGCTGCATCGCCACTCTGTCGGCGGCCGACACCCAGACCAAGCTGCCGATCCGCGTCATCCGCGCGGTCGCTGAGGTCGTCGACAGCCCCGGCGGGATCCTGTACCTGCGCCCGCCGGTGGGCAGCGCCACCGGCGTGCCGTTCCATTGGGCCGGCGCGCAGAACCTGCCGTCCGGGGGCATGCCGGTGGCCGCCGATGCCGCGCTGATCTCGGCGCTGCGCGGCGGCGGCTGGATCGTCGAGCTTGACCGCACCACCCGCCCGGCGGAGGTGCCCGAGCGGTGCTGGCTTGCCGTGCCGTTGCCGCTGGGTGCCGCCACCGCCGGCGCGCCCGCCGATTCGATCCTCGGCTTCATCCTGCTCGCCCACCCGCGCGCGCCGTTCCGCCTCGACCGCGAGGTGTTCGATCTGCTGCGCATTCTCGGCCGCGAGGTTGCCACCTACGTCGCCGAACAGCGCGCCACCGAGGTGATGCTGCAGGGCCGCCAGCTCGCCGAATACGGCAAGCGCTTTGCCTTTGTCGCGCACGACATCAAGAATGTCTCGTCACAGCTGTCGCTGCTGCTGACCAACGCCGAGCGCCATTTGGCCAACCCCGAGTTCCAGCGCGACATGCTGACCACGGTGCGCGCCTCGGTGCAGAAGATCTCGGCCCTGTTGCGCCGGCTGGAGGCGCCGGAGCCGGATCCGCCGGCGGCCACTTTGCAGCCGGTGGAACGCCTGGCCCCGCTGGTCGCGGCCCTCGGGCAAAACCGCGGAATTGTGGTGCCGCTGGAATACGACCGCACCGGGGTCGGCGTGGGCATGGCCGCTGGCGCCTTTGACGCGGTCGTCACCCATCTGCTGACCAACGCCATCGACGCCACGATCGACCCCATGAGGGACCCGATTGGGGAGGGGCACGGCCCGCCGGCCGGCGGTAGTACGGCCCCGGTGCGCGTGGTGGTCAGCCATGACAGCAACCGCGTATTGGTCGACATCATCGACCGCGGGGTGGGTATGAGCGCCGACTTCGTCCGCGACACGCTGTTCCGCCCGTTCGGCACCGCCAAGCGCGGCGGCACCGGCATCGGCGCGTTCCAGGCGCGCGAGTTGCTGCGCGAAGCCGGCGGCGATCTGGTGGTGACCAGTCGCCCCGGCGAAGGCAGCACCATGCGCCTGGTGCTGCCGGCCGCCGCCACCGGACAGGCGTGACGGGCACGTCCATGTATGGCTGCGATAGGATTTCGTGTATGCGGATTGGCGCGTTTGCAATTCGGCATTCACGCCTCGGTTGTATAGAATAGGGCCATGCCTCAGGGACCCAACAAGGCGAAGCTGCTGATCATCGAGGACGACGAGGGGCTGTGCAGCCAGTACCGCTGGGCATTCCCCGACTACGCGTTGCTGATCGCCCATGCCCGCCCGCAGGCGCTGGCACTGGCGCTGAAGGAGGAACCGCCCGTCGCCATCATGGATCTCGGACTGCCGCCCGACCCCGACGGCGTCAGCGAGGGCTTCGCGACCCTGGAGGCGCTGGCGCGGCAGAACCCCGACATGAAGGTGATCGTGGCGACCTCGCACGGCGACCGCACCCATGCGCTGCGCGCCATCGGCAACGGCGCCTACGATTTCTGTGAGAAGCCGGCCGATATCGACCTGTTGCAGACCATCGTCGCGCGCGCCCTGCGCCTGCGCGACCTGGAAGACGAGAACCGCCGGCTGGCCTCCGATGCCGGATCGTCGTCGCCAATCAAGCGCATCATCACCGCCAACGACGGCATGCTGAAGGT
>JBBQOT010000397.1:0-3881 GCA_038331165.1 Acetobacterales bacterium | reverse complement strand
GCGTCGGCGGCTGGATAGTTGCTGGGTGAAACGCGACGGCAAGCTGGCCAAGGCAAGCTGGGACGAAGCGTTTGCCGCCATCGCCGCCAAGCTGGCGGGCGTAGCGGGGGAGCGCATCGGCGCCATCGCCGGCGACCTGGCCGATGCCGAGAGCATGCTGGCGCTGAAGGACCTGATGGCGGCGCTGGGTTCGGTGAACCTGGATTGCCGGCAGGACGGGGCGGACACCGATGTGTCGCGGCGCGATTTCTATACGTTCAACACCTCGATCGCCGGGATCGAGGAGGCGGATGCCATCCTGCTGGTGGGGACCAACCCGCGCACTGAGGCGCCGCTGCTGAATGCGCGCATCCGCAAGCGCTGGGTGGCGGGCGGGCTGAGCGTGGCCTCGATCGGGCCTATGGCCGAGATGACCTATCCGGTGACCCATCTGGGTGCCGCGCCGGCGCTGCTGGCGGACGTGGGGGAGTTTCTCGCTGTGCTGACGGCGGCGAAGAAGCCGATGGTGATCGTGGGGCAGGGTGCCCTGGCGCGGCCCGATGGTGCGGCGATCCTGGCTGCGTGTTGGAAACTTGCCGCCGAGACCGGGATGCTGACGGCCGAATGGCATGGCTTCAACGTGCTGCACACCGCGGCCGCCCGCGTGGGCGGGCTCGATCTCGGGTTTTTGCCCGGTGCGGCCGGCAAGGGGCTGTCGGCCATGCTGGGCGGGGGCGTGGACGTGCTGTGGCTGCTGGGTGCCGATGAGATCGACACCGCAGAAATCGGTTCGCGCACCTTCGTGATCTACCAGGGCCATCACGGCGATCGCGGGGCCGCCCGGGCCGACGTGATCCTGCCGGGTGCGGCCTATACCGAGAAGAACGCCACCTATGTGAACACCGAGGGGCGGGTTCAGCGCGGCCAGCTTGCAGTGTATCCGCCGGGCGATGCGCGCGCTGACTGGACCATTCTGCGCGCCTTCAGTGCGGTGGTGGGCAAGACGCTGCCGTATGACAGCATCGAGGCGCTGCGGGCGCGGCTGGAGCGGGTGAACCCGGTGTTTGCCCGCGTCGATATCCTGCCGCGCTTCGGCTGCACCGACCTGGCGGGCCCCGCGGGCGATGCGGCGGCCGTGGGTGGGGCGGGCTTTGTGCCCACCATCGCCAACTACTACCAGACCGACCCGATCAGCCGTGCGAGCCCCACCATGGCGGAATGCACCGCGACCTACATCACGCCCGCGCGGGCCGAGGCGGCGGAGTAGCGGGGATGGTCGATTTCTTCTTCACCCATCCGCTTGGCATCCTGCTCCTGACGGTGGGCAAGGCGTTGCTGATCTTGGTGCCGTTGCTGATTTCGGTCGCCATGATGACGCTGGCCGAGCGCAAGATCATGGCCGCGATCCAACTGCGCCGCGGGCCGAACGTGGTGGGGCCGTTCGGCTTGTTCCAGCCCTTTGCCGATGCCATCAAGATGTTCATGAAGGAGACGATCGTTCCCACCGGGGCGAACCGCATCCTGTTCCTTATGGCGCCGATGTTGACCTTCGCGCTGGCGATGATTGCCTGGGCGGTGATTCCGGTGGGCGACGGCTTGGCGATCGCCGACATCAACGTGGGGATTCTGTATATGTTCGCGGTGTCGTCGCTGGGCGTGTACGGCATCATTATCGCGGGCTGGGCGAGCAACTCGAAGTATCCGTTCCTCGGCGCGTTGCGTTCGGCGGCGCAGATGGTCAGCTACGAGGTCTCGATGGGCTTCGTCATCGTGACCGTGCTGCTGTGCGTGGGCTCGCTGAACCTGAACGCCATCGTGAAGGCGCAGGAGACGGTGTGGTTCGTCATCCCGCTGTTCCCGATGGCGATCATCTTCTTCATCTCGACGCTGGCCGAGACCAACCGCTCGCCCTTCGACCTACCCGAGGGCGAAAGCGAAATCGTCGCCGGATTCTTCGTGGAATACAGTTCGATGAGCTTCGCCCTGTTCTTCCTGGGCGAATACGCGAACATGTTTTTGATGGCGGCGATGACGACGATCCTGTTCCTCGGCGGCTGGCTGGCGCCGTTCGGAATCGAGCCGTTCACCTGGATCCCCGGGCCGATCTGGTTCGTACTGAAGATCTGCGGGGTGATGTTCTTGTTCGTCTGGGTGCGCGCGACCTTCCCGCGCTATCGCTACGACCAGCTGATGCGCCTGGGCTGGAAGGTGTTCCTGCCGTTCTCGCTGTTCTATCTGGTGCTTGTCGCCGGCGTGCTGCTGGCGATGGGCTGGCTGCCCAAGGCCGTATAGGAAATCGCCATGGCATTCCTCGACCGTACCGCGCGCAGCCTGTTGCTCAGCGAGTTGGTGGGCGGCATGGCGTTGACAATGAAGTATTTCTTCAAGAAGAAGGTCACGATCAACTACCCCTACGAGCGCCAGGCGTTGAGCCCGCGCTTCCGCGGCGAACACGCGCTGCGCCGCTATCCCAATGGCGAGGAACGCTGCATCGCCTGCAAGCTGTGCGAGGCGATCTGCCCCGCCCAGGCCATCACCATCGAAGCCGAACCGCGGGAGGACGGCAGCCGCCGCACCACGCGCTACGACATCGACATGACAAAGTGCATCTATTGCGGCCTGTGCGAGGAAGCCTGCCCGGTGGATGCGATTGTCGAGGGGCCGAACCTGGAGTACGCCACCGAGACGCGCGAGGAGTTGCTGTACGACAAGGCGAAGCTGATGGAGAATGGCGACCGCTGGGAACCGGCGATCGCCGCGCGGCTGGAACAGGACGCACCGTACAGATGAGAAGAATGGGACCGATGAGAAGAATGGGCCGATGATCGCCGCGTTCGCGTTCTATGTTTTCGCCGGCATCCTGCTGGTTGCGGCCGGCATGGTGGTGACGGCGCGCAACCCGGTGCACTCGGTGCTCTGGCTGGTGCTGGCGTTCTTCAATGCCGCGGCACTTTTCCTGCTGGCCGGGGCCGAGTTCCTGGCGATGATCCTGGTGATCGTTTATGTCGGCGCGGTCGCGGTGCTTTTCCTGTTCGTCGTGATGATGCTGGACATCAACTTTACCCAGCTGCGCGAAGGGTTCCAGCGCTATCTGCCGATCGGCGCCACGGTGGCCGCCGTGCTGCTGATCGAACTGGCGATCGTGCTTGGCGGCTGGAGCCTGGCGCCGCAATCGGGCGGGCTGCGCGCCGCCCCGATGGACCCTTCGGTGTCGAACACGGTGCAATTGGGGCGCATCCTGTATACCGACTACATCCTGTTGTTCCAGGCGGCCGGGCTGGTGCTGCTGGTGGCGATGATCGGCGCCATCGTGCTGACGCTGCGCGATCGCGGCGTGTCGCGCCATCAGAACATCGCAGCCCAGATAGGGCGCATGCCGGCCGACACGCTGGAGCTGCTCGACATGCCCAGCGGGGCGGGCATCAAGGCCACCGGCTTCCTGCGGCCCAAGCCGAAGGAAATGGCGCCGGCCGACGATGGCGCCCGCGACGACCATGGCGCCCGCGACGACCGTGGCGCCCGTGGCGCCCGCGACGACCAGGGCAAGGGGGGCCACTGAGATGCTGCCGGTTCCGCTCAGCCACTACCTCGCCGTGTCGGCCATCCTGCTGGTGATGGGCATCTTCGGCATTTTCCTCAACCGCAAGAACGTCATCATCATCCTGATGTCGATCGAGTTGATCCTGCTCGCAGTGAACGTGAACCTGATCGCCTTCTCGGCGGCACTTGGCGACTTGGCGGGCCAGGTGATGGCGATGTTCGTGCTGACGGTGGCGGCTGCCGAGGCGGCGATCGGGCTGGCCATTCTGGTGATCTACTTCCGCAACCGTGGCTCGATCCAGGTCGAGGACGTGACGTTGATGAAGGGCTGAGGGTTTGCGGATGAATGCCTCGGTGACGCG
>JBBQOT010000396.1:0-3890 GCA_038331165.1 Acetobacterales bacterium | reverse complement strand
GCAAGCTAACCCTTCATCCCACCGCCAGGACCGCCCCATGCGCCTGATCAGCCGCACCATCCTTTCCACCGGGCGCGCAATCACGCTGACCTTCGACGGCCAGCCGATCGCCGCACTGGAGGGCGAGAGCGTCGCCGCGGCCCTCTCCGCCGCTGGGATCACCACCCTGCGCACCACCCCGACCGGCGCGCCGCGTGGCGTGCATTGCGGCATAGGCGCCTGCTACGACTGCGTGGTGACCATCGACGGCCGGCACGGCCAGCGTGCCTGCCAGGCCAAGGCGGCCGATGGCATGCAGGTCACCGGCGCCGCACCCGCCGTGTTGGCCGACCTCGTGGCGACGCCGGCCGACTGCATCCACCGCGCCTGCGACGTGTTGGTGATCGGCGCCGGCCCGGCCGGCCTGTCCGCCGCCATCGCGGCTGCCGAAGCGGGCGCGCAGGTGATCGTGCTCGATGAACGCGACGCCCCCGGCGGCCAGTATCACAAGCCGCTCGCCCCCAGCCACGCGGCCACGGCGCCCGATGCCCAGCACCGCGAAGGTAGCGCGCTGCGCGCCCGGGCGGAACGCGCCGGGGCCGAGATCGTCCCCAACGCCATCGTTTGGGGCGCTTTCGCCCACGACGAGGTCGCCGCAATCGTCGCCGGCCAGGCTACGGTTTTTGCCACGCGTCGCCTGATCCTTGCCCCCGGCGCGCACGAGCGCCCGGTGCCGCTGCCGGGCTGGACGCTGCCGGGCGTGCTGACCACCGGCGGGGTGCAGTCGCTCGCCCGCGCCCAGCGCGTTGTGCCCGGCCAGCCGGTGCTGATTGCCGGCAACGGGCCGCTCAACCTGCAACTTGCATGCGAATTGCTGGCCGGCGGGGTGCGCGTGGCCGCGGTGGTGGAGGCCGCCGCCAAACCGGGCCTGTCCAACCTGCCCGCTGCGCTCTCGATGTTGCTGGCCGACAACGCCATCACCCGCCAGGGCCTGGGCTATCTCGCCACGCTGCAGCGCGCCGGTGTGCCGGTTCTGTGGTCCAGCCGCGTCATTGCGCTGGAGGGCACCACGCATGTGGAGGCGGCGCAGGTTTCCACCCCGAACGGCCCGGCCCGCATCATCGCCGCCACCGTGGCACTCAACGCCGGATTCCAACCCGAGACGGGGCTGGCCCGTGCGCTCGACCTGCCGCACCGTTTCATCGACGACGGCGTGGGCTATCTGGCAACCGTGGCCGACGCCGAAGGCCGCACTGCGCGGACCGAGATTTTCGCCATCGGCGACGGGGCCAGCCTCGGCGGATCGCGCGTTGCCTTGGCGCGCGGCCGTCTCGCCGGTCTGGCGGCCGCCCGGGATCTCGGTCTCGCGGCTGGCGATCCGGCCACCGCGCGGGCCGCGCTGGTCCGCGCCGAGCGCTTCCAGGCGGCACTCTGGAGCCTGTTCCGACCCGCGGCACAAGCGGCCCCGTTACCCGATGACACGATTGTCTGTCGCTGCGAGGAGGTCACCGCCGGCCGCCTGCGCGCCGAGATCGCCGATGGCCTGGTCTCCGTCGCCGCCTTGAAGAAGGCGACGCGGGCCGGCATGGGGCGCTGCCAGGGTCGCTTTTGCGCGACCACCATCGCCCGCCTCTGCCCCGGCACGCCCGACGCCGCCGCGTTCGCAGCGCCCCGCCTGCCGCTCCGCCCGGTGCCGGCCGCGGCACTGATGTTCGAGCAAGGCGAATTCGATGCCCCCCTGCTGGAACGCCCCATCCCCAACCAGCGTCTCACGCCGGTTCTGCCTGCCACCGCCGAGCCACGCCACACCGACATTCTGGTGATCGGCGGCGGCTCGATCGGGCTGGCAGCCGCGTACTACTTGGCCAAGGGCGGCGCCGCGGTGCTGGTGGCCGAGCGCGATGAGGCCGGCATGGCCGCGGCCACCGCCAATGCCGGCAGCCTGCATGCCCAGCTGCTGTCTTACGATTTCGGCTATGACGGCATGCCGGAGGATGGCGGCCCCGCCGCACATACCCTGCCACTGCAACACCAGTCGATTGCCTTGTGGCAGGAGATCGCGCGCGACGCCGGGGAAACGCTCGGCATTGTCATCGAGGGCGGGCTGATGGTCGCCGCCACGCCGGACGACATGGAATGGCTGCGCGGCAAGGTCGCCATGGAGCGGCGCATCGGCATCGAAAGCCACCTGATTGGCTCCAATGAATTACGCACCCTCGCCCCTCACCTCGCGCCCGACCTGCTGGGCGCCGACTGGTGCCCTGCCGAGGGCCGCATCGACGCGCTGCGTGGCACCATGGCGCTGTCCACCCTCGCCCGCCGCCATGGTGCCACCATGCTGTGCGGCGCCGAGGTGCAGGCGATTTCCCGCGCGGGCACTGCCTGGCGCGTTGAAACATCGAAAGGCCCGATCACCGCCGGCCGTGTGCTGAACTGTGCGGGTGCCTGGGGCGGGCGCATCGGCGCCATGGTCGGGCTCGATTTGCCGATCACCGGCACCGTGCAGCAGGTGATCGTCACCGAGCCGGCGCCGCGCCTGGTGAACAACCTCGTCGCCCTGTCGCGCCGCCATTTATCGCTCAAGCAGCAGGAGAATGGCGGCCTGCTAATCGGCGGCGGCTGGTTCGGCAGCTTCGACAGCACCGACGGGCGCAGCCGCAACGTGCGCCGCAACATCGAAGGCAACCTGTGGGTTGCCGCCCGCGTGCTGCCCGCCCTGCGCGGCCTGTCGATCATCCGCAGTTGGACCGGCATCGCGCCGATGCTTGACCGCGCGCCGATCCTGGGCGAGGCACCGGGCCTGCCGGGCTTTCACAACGCGCTGTGCGGCGTCGCGTATACGCTCGGCCCGATCGTCGGCAGGCTGGCGGCCGATGAGCTGTTGCACGGCACCGCGCCCGACCCGCGCTTCACCCTGGGGCGTTTTGGGTGAGGAACACCGTCTTCACCGCCGCCGGCTTGCTGGCGGGCGTACTGGCCGTGGCGTTGAATATGCGCGCCGCCATGCCGCCGCTGCAGGATTTCAACGAATGGATCTACCAGGGCTGGCTGATGGGCCAGCTGTTCCGCGGCGCCGACATCCCGTTCGGCATCAAGCCCTGGCCGGTGCCCAATGCTGCCGCCCAACTGATGCTCGGCCTGTTCAACCTGCCGCTGAACCCGCTGGCCGCCGGCATTGCCTACGCCACGCTGTACGTGGCCGGCTTCACCTGGCTCGCCGCCGCACTGGCCCGCCGTGACGGCATTTTCGACCCCGCCACCTTCCTGTTGGCCCTGCTGATCGGCGGTCTCAACTCGCCCTACTGGGACGGCTACGCCAATTCGCAACTTGGCCTTGTTCTTTACATGGTGCACGTGCTGCGCCAGCGCCGACCGGGCGGCACCGGCCCGGCCTGGGATGTCGCCCTCGGGCTTGCGCTGTTCTTCTGCCACGCGGTGATGCTGGCGGTCTTCGCGTTGCACGTCGCAATCCACGGCTGGCAGCAGCGCCAGCTTCGCCGCGCCGCCCTCGTGCTCGCCCCACCGTTCGCGCTGCTCGCCTGGTACATTCTGCGCGATGACAATTATGGCGAATTCATCCCACCCTTTGGCACTACAGTTTTCGACTTCATCGCCTACAAGGCCTACACCGCCGCCAAATCCGGCCCCTACCAGAACCTGATCATTGGCGGCATCGGCGACGCCGACCGCGCGCCGTGGCTTTACTGGACTGGTGTGGCGGTCAACCTCGCATTTGTAGTCGCCGCCCTTGCCCCGCTCGTTTTCACCCTGCTGCGCCGCATCTGGGCCGGTGATCGCGCGCCCGCCATGTTGACGGCGGCGTGTTGCGTGGCCGGCTTCGCGATCCTGCCCAGTGCCCTCTTCGGCGTCGTCAACGTGGGTGAGCGGCTGCTGTTGCCCGCCATGCTGAC